>NZ_JAQOWX010000269.1:0-1258 GCF_028462495.1 Paucibacter sp. XJ19-41 | reverse complement strand
CTGCTGGGCACGATGCAGGGCTTGCGCGAGGCCAGCGTGCAGCGCCCGGCCCGTGCGGCGCTGGGGGCGGCCCTGGCCTCGCCGGGCCGCAGCAAACGCGGCGCCGCCATCCTGGCCCTGCTGATGGGCGTCGGCGTCTGGCTGGGGCTGCAGGCCTTCCCGCCCGAGATCCTGCTGGCCGATCTGCGCACCGGCACCGGCCGGTGGCAGACCCACACCCTGGCCGACGGCAGCCGGCTGAGCCTGGGCAGCGACACGGCCGTGGCCCTGCATGACAGCGCGCAGGAGCGTGGCATCGAGCTGCTGCGCGGCGAGATCCTGCTTGATGTGGCCAAGGATCCGAACCGGCCCCTGGTCGTGACCACCGCCGATGGCCGCATGCGCGCGCTCGGCACGCGGCTGCTGGTGCGCCGCGATGCGCAGGGCACCGAGCTGACCATGCTGGAGTCGCGTGTGGCGGCGAGCCGCGCAGGGGAGGGCCGCATGGTCACGGTGCAGGCCGGCCAGCGCCTGCGCCTCACGCCAGCCGGCATGGGCGCGCCGCAGGCCGTCGAGCCCGGCAGCATCGAGGAGGCCTGGCAGCGCCGCCGCCTGGTCGTGCAGGACCGACCGCTGCCCGAGGTGCTGGACGAGCTCGCGCGGCACCGGCCGGGGCTGATGCGCTTCGACCGCGCCGCGCTGGCCGGCATCCGGGTCTCGGCCGTGCTGCCGCTGGACGACACCGGGCGCGCGCTGCAGCTGCTGCAGACCAGCTTCCCGCAGCTGCGCGTGCAGACCTTGAGCCCCTATCTGCTGTGGGTGGGCGTCGCGGCGCCCTGAAGAACAGAGAATTTTTCGACGCGCCGGTTCCACTTTGCGCGTCTCGCTCGTCAATGGTGTGAGAGCGACGAAAACGGGCCGCCACAGCGCCCCCAGCCCCACAGCCTTCTAGCCAGTACCGGTTTCGCGCCCGCCTGCCCAGGCCCCACCTTGTGTCGTGGTGGCCGGGCCAGCCCACAGCCGAACCCGAGGAAATCATGATCCCGAGCCCGATAGCTCCCGCGCGCCGCCCGGCGGCCGCACTGTCCACCCTGGCCCTGGCCGCCTGCCTGAGTCTGGGCGCTGCGGCAACGACCGTCACCGCGCAGCCCGCCGCGCCCATGGTCGAGGCCCAGGTGCCGGCCGGCCCGCTGGCCGAGGCGCTGAACCGCTTTGCGCTGCAGGCCGGCGTGCCCCTGGTGGTGGACGCGGCCAAGGTGCAGGGCCTGCGCAGCGCCGG
>NZ_JAQOWX010000268.1:0-1273 GCF_028462495.1 Paucibacter sp. XJ19-41 | reverse complement strand
CCAGCGGCCAGGCGGCGCGCGCGCCGCTCAGGCGCAGCGCTCCAGCCTCGCCGCCCGTGGCTGCCATCAAGGCTTGTTCGAACTCGGCATCGCTGGCCGCCAGCAATTCGGCCGCCCGGGCCTCAGGCAGCGACCACACCAGGCCGTAAGAGCGGGCCGGCGCCGGCCGCTCGAAGGGCAGCAGGGCCAGCACATCGGGTGAGCGGAACCATTGCCGCGCGACGCCCTGGTGCGGCCGATCCGCGACCAGGCGGGCCGCGATCGCATGGTGGCCGTAGGCCTGCTTGTCAAAGCGCAGGCCCAGCGCGGCGCGGCCGGCCGAATCGCGCCCCTCGCACAAGGCCTGCAGCTCGGCCGGCACCGGCTGGCTCACGCGCCGCACATGGGGCGCAAAGCCGACCGCCACGCCCAGCTGCTGATCCAGCGCGCCGGCATCGACGATATAGGCCAGCTCGCGTACGCCTTGCTGCCAGGCCGAGAATGCCAGCTGGCCGGCCGCCTGATCGCCCTGCACCTGCATTTCATAGACCGGGCTGATGGCATCCGGCGGCAGCGCGTCCCACACCCTGAGTTCGCGCAGCAAAGCCACCGAGGCGGCATTCAGCGCATAGGTGCGCAAATCCTCATCACGCGCTGCGGCCGCGCTGCCGAGAAGGGCCACGCGCAGCCCCTGGGCGCCCAGCGCCAGCGCCAAAGCCCGGCCTACACAGCCCTCACCACGCACCAGGAGGTCGACTCTTTCCATGGCGCGCCTTGTAGGAGGCACCGGCGCGGCGGCCGGGGGCGATTAAAATGCCCGTTTTGCCATCCGGCCCCAGCGAAAGTTCCCCCATGAGCCTCAAATGCGGCATCGTGGGCCTGCCCAATGTGGGCAAGTCCACCCTGTTCAACGCCCTGACCAAGGCCGGCATCGCCGCCGAGAACTACCCCTTCTGCACCATCGAGCCCAATGTGGGCATCGTGGAGCTGCCCGACCCGCGCCTGCAGCAGCTGGCCGAGATCGTCCAGCCCGAGCGCGTGGTGCCGGCCGTGGTCGAGTTTGTCGACATCGCCGGCCTGGTGGCGGGCGCCTCCAAGGGCGAAGGCCTGGGCAACAAGTTCCTCTCGCACATCCGCGAGACCGATGCCATCGTCAATGTGGTGCGCTGCTTCGAGGACGGCAATGTGGTCCACGTCAATGGCCGCGTCGACCCGATCTCCGACATCGAGGTGATCCAGACCGAGCTCTGCCTGGCGGATATGGGCACGGTGGAGAAGAGCCTGCACCGCTACA
>NZ_JAQOWX010000267.1:0-1316 GCF_028462495.1 Paucibacter sp. XJ19-41 | reverse complement strand
TTTGTCGGTCTGGACGTCCACAAGGACAGTATCGACATCGCCACGGCAGAGGCGCCGCGCGATGGTGAACTCCGCCACATCGGCTGTATCAAGGGCGACCTGGCGTCGCTGGACAAAGCGCTGCGCAAGCTGATCAGCCGGGGCCAGGTCTTGCACATCGTCTACGAGGCCGGCCCCTGTGGTTTCGTCATCTGGCGCCACCTCAGCGCCCAGGGTCTGCACTGCGAGGTCGTCGCCCCTTCGTCGATCCCGCACGCATCGGGCGACCGCATCAAGACCGATCGGCGCGACGCCCTGCTGCTGGCCAGGCTGGCCCGATCCGGCGATCTCTCGGTGGTGCGCGTGCCCGACGGTGTGGACGAGGCCGTGCGTGATCTGGTGCGTGCCCGCGAGGACGCCGTGCGCGAGCAGCGCAACGGGCGGCATCGCCTGAAGGCCTTGCTGCTGCGCAACGGCATCCCGTACACCGGCAAGTCTTCCTGGACGGCCGCGCACCTGCGCTGGTTGTCCTCCGTCAAGCTCGCCTACGCCGCCCAGCAGATCGCCTTCCAGGAGTACCTGCACTCGATCACGGAGGCCGGCGCCCGCATCGCCCGGCTGGAGCAGGCCCTGCGCGACACCTTGCCTGACTGGGGCTTGATGCCGATCGTGCAGGCGCTGCAGGCCATGCGCGGGGTCCAGCAGATTGCGGCAATGACGCTGGTAGCGGAGCTGCAGGACTTCGTGCGCTTCGAGTCGCCGCGCCAGTTGATGGCCTACCTGGGCCTGGTGCCCAGCGAGCATTCCTCCGGCCCGAAGCGCCGCCAGGGTGCGATCACCAAGGCCGGCAACTCGGCAGCGCGGCGCATGCTGGTGGAGGTCGCCTGGCACTACCGGCTCGATCCTCGGGTGAGCCCGGTCATCGCGACGCGCCAGGAGGGCCTGCCCAGCAGCGTGACCGACATCGCCTGGAAGGCTCAACTGCGGCTGACAGCCAAGTTCAAGCGCCTGAGCGCGCGCCGGGTGATGAAGACCAAGGCGGTGGTCGCCGTGGCGCGCGAGCTGGCCGGGTTTGTATGGGCCATCGGACGTGAGGTTCAGCTCTCGGGCTGGAAGGGCATCAAGCCACAGGCCTTGAATCCCTGATCGATCCGACGTGTTCAACCCTGCCAAGGAGGTGATGCACCACTCACACTGACCAGCGGCCGGATCGGGAACGCGGCGCAGCCGCGGCCATCAAGGGAATCCTCGGCAACGTTATTGAGCGCACTGCGCAAGCAGTTGCGACCTCAGCCCCTAGACCGAAGGCAGCCCTGCGACGAACACTTGTCTTGAGG
>NZ_JAQOWX010000266.1:0-1318 GCF_028462495.1 Paucibacter sp. XJ19-41 | reverse complement strand
GCCGCTGCGGCGGCTCCAGCAGCCAGGCGGGCTGCGGTACCAGCGGCGCGCGCGCTGCTGCGGGGCGTGCCGGGCCGGGCCAGGGCTCCCAGCGCTGCATGCATTCCATCCGGTGGTCTTCCAGCAGCTGGCCGGCGCGCACCCGCTCGGGCCCCAGGCGCACGGCCAGGCGTTCCAGCAGGCGCGGCAGCGGTTCGGTGGCCTCGTCGGGTCCGGAACCGGAAGAGAGGGGCAGCAGGCTGGCCGCCTGCTCGGGGCGCAGCATCACCTCATCGGCGCGCAGGCTCAGCTCGCCGACCGGCGCGGCCAGCTCCAGCCGCGCCAGATGCTCGGCCAGCAGCCGGCTCAGATGGCGCAGATCGCGGCTCGGGTCGGCGGTGCCGAACTGCAGCGCGCCGTCCAGCGCCACATCGCGGCCGCGCATCGCATCGTGCTGCCAGGCCAGGGTCAGCTGCTTGACGCCGGCCTGGCGTGCGGCCAGCCAGCCGCACAGCTGGCGCAGCAGGGCTTCGGCGTAATGCACCAGGGCCGGGGCGTGCTCGATGCGAAACGGCAGTTCCAGCCGTGCCTCGAAACGCTCCGGTGCCTGCAGCCAGGCGTGGGCCTCGTGGCTNGCCAGCCAGCCGCACAGCTGGCGCAGCAGGGCTTCGGCGTAATGCACCAGGGCCGGGGCGTGCTCGATGCGAAACGGCAGTTCCAGCCGTGCCTCGAAACGCTCCGGTGCCTGCAGCCAGGCGTGGGCCTCGTGGCTGTGGCCGTAGGCGCGGTCCAGGGCCAGCAGCAGGCCGTCGCCGAAGCGCCGGCCGACAGCACGGCGCGGCAGCGCGCGCAGCTGGCCCAGGCGCCGGCAACCCAGGCGCAGCAGCATGGCCTCATGGGCACGGGCGGCGCTCAGCGTGCCCAGCGGCAGCGCGTCCAGCAACTCGTCCAGCGGCGTGCTCAGGCCGTCGTGCTGACCGACACGCGCCAGCGCCAACGCGCCCAGGCTGGTCGGTGCCCAAGCCATGCCGGCCAGGCCCAGATCTCTAGCCTCGCGCCACAGCCGCCGGTGCAGGCGCTGCGCGCCGCCGAACAGGCGCAGGCTGGCGCCGACCTCCAGCACCACGGCCTCCTCCAGCCGCGCCACCCGGGGCGTGAACTGCAGCGCCCACCAGCCCAGGGCGCGCAGATCCGCCTCGGTGGACGGGCCCTCAGGCGTCGAGGGCGACGACGCGCGCAGGGCCAGCCAGTGCATCGCGCAACTCCGGCGTGGGTGGGGCCAGCGGGGCCGGCCGGGACGCATTCAGCAGCCGTGCCGCCAGCACCGGAGCCAGCGCTG
>NZ_JAQOWX010000265.1:0-1358 GCF_028462495.1 Paucibacter sp. XJ19-41 | reverse complement strand
GCTGAGCTAATCCCCCGGGAATTTAACTTCCGTGGTGGGTCTGGCTGGATTCGAACCAGCGACCCCCGCCTTATCAAGACGGTGCTCTAACCGACTGAGCTACAGACCCACGCGTTCTTGCGCTTGACCTGCCCCTCAATCTCGCTTGCCCTTGTCTGCTGACAACGTCACTGACCAGGCCAGCTCGGCAGGCTCACGCTTTATTCACTCTTGCAGTTGAATTACAGCCGATAAGTGTGGGCGCTTAAAAATGAGTCATGTGGATCTCGCTCATGCTCAGTCACTAGTGACTCAACCGTGGCTCGATCTCTTCTAGAAAGGAGGTGATCCAGCCGCACNATCGCCCTCCTTGCGGTTAGGCTAACTACTTCTGGCAGAACCCGCTCCCATGGTGTGACGGGCGGTGTGTACAAGACCCGGGAACGTATTCACCGCGGCAAGCTGATCCGCGATTACTAGCGATTCCGACTTCACGCAGTCGAGTTGCAGACTACGATCCGGACTACGACCGGTTTTCTGGGATTAGCTCCCCCTCGCGGGTTGGCAGCCCTCTGTACCGGCCATTGTATGACGTGTGTAGCCCTACCCATAAGGGCCATGATGACCTGACGTCATCCCCACCTTCCTCCGGTTTGTCACCGGCAGTCTCATTAGAGTGCCCTTTCGTAGCAACTAATGACAAGGGTTGCGCTCGTTGCGGGACTTAACCCAACATCTCACGACACGAGCTGACGACGGCCATGCAGCACCTGTGTTCAGATTCTCTTTCGAGCACTCCCAAATCTCTTCGGGATCTCTGACATGTCAAGGGTAGGTAAGGTTTTTCGCGTTGCATCGAATTAAACCACATCATCCACCGCTTGTGCGGGTCCCCGTCAATTTCTTTGAGTTTCAACCTTGCGGCCGTACTCCCCAGGCGGTCAACTTCTCGCGTTAGCTACGTTACTGAGAAGAAACCCTCCCAACATCCAGTTGACATCGTTTAGGGCGTGGACTACCAGGGTCTCTAATCCTGTTTGCTCCCCACGCTTTCGTGCATGAGCGTCAGAACAGGTCCAGGGGATTGCCTTCGCCATCGGTGTTCCTCCGCCTATCTACGCATTTCACTGCTACACGCGGAATTCCATCCCCCACTACCGGACTCTAGCCATGCAGTCACAAATGCAGTTCCCAGGTTGAGCCCGGGGATTTCACATCTGTCTTGCATAACCGCCTGCGCACGCTTTACGCCCAGTAATTCCGATTAACGCTTGCACCCTACGTATTACCGCGGCTGCTGGCACGTAGTTAGCCGGTGCTTATTCTTCAGGTACCGTCATTACCCCAGGGTATTAGCCCAGAGCGTTTCTTCCCTGACA
>NZ_JAQOWX010000264.1:0-1376 GCF_028462495.1 Paucibacter sp. XJ19-41 | reverse complement strand
CCGGCGCGTGCCTTTGGCGGCGGCGCGCTGGACGCGCTGCCGGCCCGCGGCCAGCTCGGCAGCGCGCTGCGGGCGCTGCGCGATGAAGGCCGGCTGGAGTTCTTCGGCGGGCTGCGCATCGCCGCGCTGCGCCAGGAGGACGACGGCAGCCTGACCGTGCAAGGGCAAGACCTGACCCTGAGCGGCTTCGACGAGTTGATCGTCGCCACCGGCCAGCGCCCCGATCTGAGCCTGGGCAGCGAGCTGCGCCTGAAGCTCGACCCCTGGCTGGAGTCGACCGAGGCTCTGGGGCCGCTGATCGATCCCAATCTGCACAGCTGCGGCACGGTACGCCCGCATGGGCATCGCGAGCTGGCCCATCCGGAGCCGGGCTTCTACACGCTGGGCGTCAAGAGCTATGGCCGCGCGCCCACCTTCTTGATGGCCACCGGTTTCGAGCAGGCGCGCTCGGTCGCGGCGGCGCTGGCCGGCGATCTGGTGGCGGCCGATCGGGTCGAGTTGGAGCTGCCTCAGACCGGCGTCTGCAGCAGCGGCCCGGCCGTGCGCCGTGGCTGCGGCAGCAAGGCCAGTGCGGCCAGCACCGCCTGTTGCGGCTGAAGCGCATGGCGGCCTTGCAGCGCAGCGGCACGGTGGCGGCGCTGGGCACGGCCCAGATCCTGGCCTGGGCCTCGTCCTATTACCTGCCGGCGATGCTGGCCGCGCCCATGGCCGCCGATCTGGGGGTGAGCACGCCCACGGTGTTCGCGGCCTTCTCGATGGCCCTGATCGCCAGTGCGCTGCTGGGTCCCTATGCCGGCCGGGCCATCGACCGCTGGGGTGGCCGGCCGGTGCTGATGGGCAGCAGCCTGCTGTTCGCGCTGGGGCTGGCCGCGCTGGGCCTGGCGCGCGACGGTATCGGACTGTTCGGGGCCTGGTTGCTGCTCGGGCTGGCGATGGGGGGCGGGCTGTATGAAGCGGCCTTCTCGACCCTGGTGCGGCTGTATGGCCACGAGGCGCGCAACAGCATCACCGGCATCACCCTGATCGCCGGTTTTGCCAGCACCGTGGGCTGGCCCTTGTCGAGCCTGATGGAGCTGCAGTTCGGCTGGCGCGGTGCCTGCTTCGCCTGGGCCGGCCTGCATCTGCTGCTGGGCCTGCCGCTGAACTGGTGCTTGCCCGAGGTCGACAAGCCCGCTGCGGGGCCGAAGCCGGATGCCGCAAGGGCCGCGACGGCGGCCACCGAGCCGACGGTGGTCGGCTCGCGCCATGCGGCCGCTCTGCTGGCAGTGGTGTTCGCCATCACGATGTTCATCAGCACCGCGATGGCGGCGCACCTGCCGGGCCTGCTGCAGGCCGCCGGCGCCAGCCTGGCGGCGGCCGTGGCGGTCGGGGCCCTG
>NZ_JAQOWX010000263.1:0-1482 GCF_028462495.1 Paucibacter sp. XJ19-41 | reverse complement strand
CGCGCCAGCCAGGCCGTGTAGCCGATGGCCAGGCAGCCGGCCAGCGCGCCGCGCCCGAGCACGCCCGGCGTGGGGTGCCGGCCGCCGCCGCCGGCCTCCACCGCCATATCGACGGCCAGGGTCCAGTCGCCTTCGCGCAGCTCGCAATGCAGCCCGTCCACCACGCGCGCGCGCATCGTGCATTGCCCCTGCGCCTGCGCGGGTTTGCGCTCGAAGGCGGCCTGCATGCGGTCCCAGGCGGTGCGGATGCGCTCGGCGGTGCGGTTCATGCTCGGCTCCTTTTTGCGGCCTCGGCGGCCCGGTTCGGCAAGAATGCGCGGCGGGCGTCAGCCCAGCGTCAAGACGGCGTCAAGGGCCGTGCTTCCCGCCAGACGGCCAGCAGCGCCTCGAAGCGCCGCTTGCGCACCCAGACGCGCAACTCCTCCGGGCTCAGGCACGGGCGGATGTGCCAAGCCTCGCGCAGCGCCGCGAGCGCCGCGGCGCGATGGCCGCGCTCCAGCTCGATCCCGGCCCGCACGATGCGTGCGGGCCAGAAGCGCGGGTCTGCGCGGCAGGCCGCCTCGGCCGCGCTGGCGGCCTCGTCCAGGCGTTCCAGCCGCTGCAGCGCCCCGCTCAGCAGGGTGTACCAGACGGGGCGACGGTAGTCGTCCGGGCTCAGGCGCAACCCGCGCTGCAATTGCTCGATGCCGCGTTCGGTCTCGCCCAGGATCAGCTGGGTGGCGCCCAGCGCGGCCCAGGCCTGGGGATTGCCGGGGTTGGTATCGACCGCGCGCTGGATGAAGGGCAGGGCACGCCGCGGGTCGCCCAGATCGGCCAGCGCGCAGCCGGCATAGCCAAGCACCTCGGAGTTGCGCGGCTCCAGTTCCAGCGCCTGTTCGGCCTCGGACAGCGCCTCGGCGCGCGCGGCCGCGCCGGGCAGCAGCCCCATATTGCCGGCCAGGGCCATCACGATGGCCTTCTGCGCCCGCGCCAGCGCATGGCCGGGATCGACGGCGATGGCATGGCGGTAGAAGTCGAGCGCGGCGCGCACCGAGTCCTCGGCCCAGCCGCGCGCGAACAGTGCGCTATTGGCATCGCGCACCAGGTCGCGGGCATCGTCGCCCGCGCCGTCGGCATGCTGCCGGCGCGCCCAGGCCACGCTGACCTGCAGGTCGACCTCGGCGGCCCAGGCCGCGATGCGCTCGTCCAGCAGCCCCGACGCCGGCTGGGCCTCCAGGTCTTCCTGCAGGCTCCACAGGTACAGCGCGTCCTCGCCGGAGATCAGGTGCAGCGACAGCCGCAGCCGCCCCTCCGGCGTGCGGCGCAGGCCGCCGCCGACCAGAAAGCAGGCCTTCAGCAGCTCGGCCATGCGCACGAGGTCGCCGTGCGCCCGCGCCGCCACCGACTGCACCGCGGCCTGAGCCGTGACGGCCAGCTGCGAATGCCGCGCCAGCGCGGCGCCCAGGTCCTCGGCCACCACGAGGGCCAGGCTTGCCAGCGCCG
>NZ_JAQOWX010000262.1:0-1533 GCF_028462495.1 Paucibacter sp. XJ19-41 | reverse complement strand
GTCCGGGCGCTGCTGGCCGCGCCGGCGCTGCAGGGCCCGCCGATCACGCTGAGCAGCCTGCCGCCTACCCTGGCCTGGCAGCCGCTGGACGGCGCCAGCGCCTACCGCGCCCAGGTCTATGCCGAGGGCGACTTCGACCGCCTGCTGCTCGACGGCGTCTTCCCGACCCCGCAGGCCCGCTGGGCCGATCTGCCGGACGGCCGCTACACGCTGCGCGTGCGTGCGATCGACGCGCTGGGCCTTGAGGGCCAGGCCGCCGATGCCTTGTTCACACTGAAGGCCCGTCCCGAGCCGCCGTTCAGCCGCGCCCCGGTCGCCGAGGCGGTGGTCTACGGCGACAAGCTGACGCTGAGCTGGACGCGCGCGCTGGCCGCCCAGCGCTACCGCCTGCAGGTCGCGGCCGGCGCCGACTTCGCCGCGCCGCTGCACGAGCGCAGCGACATCACCGGCACAGAGCAAGACCTGACCCTGCCACCCGGTCGCTATTACTGGCGCCTGGCCAGCATCGCCGAGCCGGCCGACGCCGGGCCGTTCGGGCCGGTGCAGAGCTTCACGCTGCGCCCGCTGCCGCCCAGCCCGGCCGTAGAGCCGCCCGAAGTTGGCGACAAGGAACTGCAGTTCCGCTGGCAGGCCGGCGAACCCGGGCAGCGCTACCAGCTGCAATGGGCACGCGACCCCGAGTTCAAGCAGGAGCTGCAGGAGCTCGTCGTCGACCAGCCGCAGGCCGCGCTGCCGCGCCCCGAGCCGGGCAGCTACTACCTGCGGGTGCGCACGCTGACGGCCGAGGGCGCCGCCGGCCCCTATGGCGGCACGCAGCAGTTCGAGGTCCCGCGCTCGCGCTGGCTCTGGCTGCTGCCGCTGAGTCTGCTGCTGCTGGCGCTTTGAGCCACCGGGCATCGCGGGCCGCCTGACCATGACCGGCCCACCCACACGCCTGTTCCGACCGCGCCTGGCCGCCTGGCCGCTGCTAGGCCTGCCGCTGGCGGCCCTGCTGTGCCTGGGCACCGGCTACCGCCAGCTGGACTATCCGCTGGACGATCTGCAGCTGCGCCTGAGCGCGCCCGAGCCGAGCAACGAACAGGTGCTGCTGGTCGATATCGACGACGCCTCGCTGCGGGTGCTGCAGCCGCGCCTGGGCAGCTGGCCCTACTCGCGCGAGGTCTATGCGCTGGCGCTGGACTGGCTGCGCGAGGCCGGCGCCAAGCTCATCGTGTTCGACATCGTGTTCGGCGGCAGCCGGCCCGGCGACGCCGAGTTTGCGCGCGCGCTGAGCGAGCGGCCCGACACCGTGCTCGCGGCCGCCGGGCTGCAGCAGGCCATCGGTATCGACCGGTCGGAGAGCTCGCTGCTGGCGCGCCTGTCGGTGCCGCTGGAACCGGCCACACCGGCCATCGCCTGGCCGGCCCTGACCCTGCCCAGCGACAGCCTGCAGCCCCGCCATGTCGGCGTGATCACAGCGCCGCTGGACCCCGACGGCCGCCTGCGCCGCCTGCCGCTGCTGCACACGGCCCAGGGCCGGCTGCTGCCCTCGCT
>NZ_JAQOWX010000261.1:0-1545 GCF_028462495.1 Paucibacter sp. XJ19-41 | reverse complement strand
GATGCGCTCGACATCGGAGACATGCCGCAGCGCCTCCCGCAGCGGTTCCGGGCTGGCCGCCAGCAGGCTGGCAATTGCCTGATGCCGGGCCAGCGCCTCGCCGCGCTCGCGCCGCGGGTGCAAGAGCCAGTGGCGCAGCGCGCGGCTGCCCATGCCGGTGCGGCAGCTGTCGAGCACCGACAGCAGGGTCGGCGCGCTCTCGCCGCGCAGCGTCTGGGTCAGTTCCAGATTGCGCTGGGTGGCCGGCGGCAGGTCCAGCAGATCGCTGCTGCGCTGCACCTGCAGGCTTTTGACATGGGCCAGTGCCCGGCCCTGCGTGTGTTCGGCATAGCTCAGGAGTGCGGCGGCGGCGGCCTGGGCCGTGCTCAGCGCCTGGGCATTGAAGCCTGCCAAGCTGGCCACGCCCAGCTGCTCGCAGAGCTTGCGCGCGCCCAGCACGGTGTCGAATTGCCAGCTGGGCCGGTTGGTGATCGGCAGCCGCGCGGCCAGCACGCCGGCGGGCTGGCGCTCGCGGTCCACCAGCACCTCGGCCGGGCTCATGCGCGCCAGCCAGGACGGCAGCTCGCGCTCGCTGCATTCGGCCAGGCCCAGCTCTCCCTTGGTCAGCGACAGCCAGGCCAGGCCCAAGGTCTTCCCTTGAGCGGCAACGGCCAGCAGGATGGAGTCCTGCTTGTCGGCCAGCAACTCGGTGTCGGTGACCGTGCCGGGCGTGACGACGCGCACCACCTTGCGCTCGACCGGCCCCTTGGACGTCGCCACATCGCCGACCTGCTCGGCAATCGCGACCGCCTCGCCCAGCTTGATCAGCTTGGCCAGATAGCTCTCCAGCGCGTTCACCGGCACCCCGGCCATCACGACCGGCTGGCCGGCGCTCTGGCCGCGCGTGGTCAGCGTGATGTCCAGCAGCGCATTGGCCTTGCGGGCATCGTCGAAAAAGACCTCGTAGAAGTCGCCCATGCGGAAGAACACCAGCACATCGGGGTGCTCGGCCTTGATGCGCAGGTATTGCGCCATCACGGGGGTGTGGGCGCTGAAGTCTTGGGTGGTCATTGCGGCAAGGGGAAAGGCAAAGCCCTCGGTCGAGGGCTTGGGGCCAGAGTGTAGGACAAGGCTTGCGGCGCGCCGCTCAGCCGGCCGGGCATTCGCCCAGCATGAAATCGGCCAGCGCGCGAAAACGCGGCTGCTCGGCCAGGGCCGGTGCGGCCAGCAGCCAGTAGGCGCCGTCGGCCTCGATGCTGAGCGCAAAAGGCCGCAGCAGCCGGCCCGCGCGCAGCTCGTCCTCGATCAGGGCCAGCCGGCCCAGCGCCAGGCCGCGGCCGGCCATCGCGGCCAGCAAAAGGGCATTGCTGTCGTCGATCAGCTGGCCCTGGCGTGCTGGACCGCCCTCGGCCACGCCAGCGGCGCGCAGCCAGCGCGCCCAGTCCTCGAAGCTGTCCTCGTGCAGCAGCGGGTAGTCGCGCAGCGCCTCGGGGCTCTCCAGCGGCTGCTCGGGCCGGGGCAGGGTGGGGGCGCAGACCGGGCTCAGCGCGGTGCCGAACAGGCGCT
>NZ_JAQOWX010000260.1:0-1555 GCF_028462495.1 Paucibacter sp. XJ19-41 | reverse complement strand
GCCCAGGGCCGGCTGCTGCCCTCGCTGCCGCTGGCCGCCCATCTGCGCCAGCAGGGCAGCGAGCACTGGCAGCTGGACGCGGCGCAGCGGCGCCTGAGCGTCGGCGCGCTGAGCTGGACACTGGACGAGCAGGGCCGCCTGCGCCTGCGCCTGCCGGCGCGGCCCGACGCCCTGCCCCGGCTCGGCTGGACCGAGCTGATGCAGGCGGCGCTGGGCGAGCGCGACGATGCCGCGCTGCGCCAGCGCCTGCGGGGGCGCAGCGTCTTCATCGGCAGCAGTGCCTTCTTCGCCGACGCGGTGCTGACACCGCAGGGCCAGCTCTCGGGCACCCAGCTGCTGGCCGCCAGCNGATGCAGGCGGCGCTGGGCGAGCGCGACGATGCCGCGCTGCGCCAGCGCCTGCGGGGGCGCAGCGTCTTCATCGGCAGCAGTGCCTTCTTCGCCGACGCGGTGCTGACACCGCAGGGCCAGCTCTCGGGCACCCAGCTGCTGGCCGCCAGCTATGCGGCGATGGCGCGGCCCGAGGCCTGGCTGCGGCCCGCGCCGCTGCCCTGGCAGGGCCTGCTCTGGCTGCTGGCCACGCTGCCGGCCTTGTGGACCGCCTGGCGCGGCAAGCCGCTGCTGGGCCGCCACGCGTTGGCCGCAGCCGGCGTGCTGGTGCTGCTGGCAGCTGCGGCGGCCTTGTCGCTGGAGCGGCAAGTCCTGACCCCTCTGCTGGGGCCGCTGACCGTGCTCGGCCTGGGCCTGGCGCTGACCGGCCTGGCCCAGCTGCGCTGGGAGCAGGTGCTGAACCAGCGCCTGCAATACGAGCGCCAGGTCGCCGAGGCGGCCAACCAGGCCAAGAGCCAGTTCCTGGCCAATGTCAGCCACGAGATCCGCACCCCGATGAATGCGGTGCTGGGCATGGCCGAGCTGCTGGCCAAGACCGAGCTCAACCCCGAGCAGCGCCGCTATGTCGACGTGTTCCGATCCTCGGGCCAGGCCTTGTTCGAGCTGATCAACGACCTGCTGGACATCTCCAAGATCGAGGCCGGCCGCCTGACCCAGGAGGCCGGTCGCTTCAGCCTGCGCGCGCGGGTCGAGCAGACGCTGGCGATGATGCAGCACCGCGCCGCCGCCCAGGGCCTGACGCTGGAGCTGGACTTCGATGCCAGCGCCGAGGGCTGGGTGCAGGGCGATGCCAAGCGCCTGGCCCAGGTGCTGCTGAACCTGATCGGCAATGCGATCAAGTTCACCCGCGAGGGCGGCATCAAGCTCAGCGCTAGACGCGAGCCCGACGGCCAGCTGGTGATCGCGGTGCGCGACACCGGCATCGGTATCGCGCCGAGCAAGCACGAGCTGATCTTCCAGCCCTTCTCGCAGGCCGATGGCAGCGTCACGCGCTTTTTCGGCGGCACCGGCCTGGGGCTGTCGATCAGCCGCAGCCTGGTGCAGATGATGGGCGGGCGCATCTGGCTGGACAGCGAGCCCGGCCGAGGCTCGACCTTCTTCATCGCGCTGCCGCTGCCGGCCGCTGCCGCCCCCGAGCCGGGCGCGGCCCCGACCACCAGCGCGCC
>NZ_JAQOWX010000026.1:25789-52891 GCF_028462495.1 Paucibacter sp. XJ19-41 | reverse complement strand
GGCGGTGCCCAACGACACGCTGTTCGCCAGCGAGCAGTGGTGGCTGGGCGAGCCTGCGGCGGCCGGCAGCGCCGGCCTGGCGGGCTTCCCCAAGGCCTGGGACATCAGCAAGGGCAGCACCGACCCGGTGATCGCGGTGCTGGACTCGGGCATGACCGCGCATCCGGATCTGCAGGCCAACACCCTGCCCGGCTACAACTTCGTCAGCAAGGCCGAGTACGCCAACAACGGCGTCGGCCGCAGCAACAGCGCCGACGATCCGGGCGACGCACTGACCCAGGCCGAGTTCAATGCCAACCCGGCGCTGTGGGACGGCTGCATCGTCAACCCGAAAAGCAGCTGGCACGGCACCCTGGTGGCCGGCCAGCTCGGCGCGGTGAGCAACAACGCCGCCGGCGTGGCCGGCATCAACTGGAACGCCCGCATCCTGCCGGTGCGGGTGTCGGGCAAATGCGGTGCCGCCGTGCCCGATATGGTGGACGGCATGCGCTGGGCCGCCGGCCTGCCGGTGGCGGGCGTGCCGGCCAACCCGACCCCGGCCAAGATCCTGGTGATCGGCTTCGCCGGCCTGTACTCCTGCAATGTCAACGATGCCAACGCCGATGTGGCCGCCGCCGCCAAGCTCTACAGCGACACCATTACCGAGCTGCGCAGCCGGGGCGTGATGATCGTCGCGGCGGCCGGCAATCTGCGCAGCGCGGTGGGCCGGCCGGCCAACTGCGCGGGCGTGTTCGGCGTGGCGGCGGTCAACCGCCAGGGCTTCAAGGCCTTCTACTCGAACTTCGGCAGCGAGATCCAGCTGGCCACCACCGGCGGCGACGCCGACAGCGGCAAGACCTGCGACAGCCTGCTGGCCGACAGCGGCATCGCCTCGACCACCAACAAGGGCACGACCGCCGCCGGCGACTGGGGCTATGGCGCCGTCAGCGGCAGCAGCTTTGCCGCGCCCCAGGTGGCCGGCACGGCCGCGCTGATGTGGGCCGCCAATCCGGCACTGACCCTGGCCCAGGTCGAGGCCGGCCTGAAGATCAGCGCTCGCCCGCATGCCGTGGCCGCCGCGCTAGGCGCCTGCAGCGCCGCCAATCCAAGCCGCTGCAGCTGCAGCACCAGCAGCTGCGGCGCCGGCCTGCTCGACGCCGAGCAGGCGCTGCGCTACGCCCAGGCACCGGCCAGCTACACCGCCCCGACCCGCACGCCGGCCAGCCTCAGCGGCGCCGCACTGGACAGCTGCGGCGCGCTGCAAGGCAGCAAGCCGATCCCGGAGCCCACACCTACCCCGACGCCGACGCCCACACCGACGCCAACCCCCACGCCGACACCGACGCCCACGCCGCCCCCCTCACCCGAGGGGGGTGGTGGCGGTGGCGGCGCCAGCTCGCCACTGTGGCTGCTGGCGCTGTCGCTGAGCCTGCCGGCCCTGGGGCTGGCGCGTCGTCGCCGCGAGAAGGCTGCAGGCAAGCCCTGAGCCTGCAGCCCCGCCGGCCGGCTCAAGCCATGAGCCGAACGGCTCTACCTCGTCACGGGCGCGTCGCCCTGGCCTCGCATAGTGAGTTGTTACAGGCCGCGTTGGGCGGCCCGACACCCCCACCTACCAGGCAGGAGCTACGCATGAAGGGCATCAACCATCCGCGCAACGACGAGACGCTCAACCCGTCCGGCAATGCTTCCATCCACGACGTCATCGACGCGGTCGACGACAGCCGCCGTCTGTTCGTCAAGGGCTCGGTCAGCGCCACCGCGCTGAGCGCGGCCGGCGGCCTGACGCTGTCGGGCCTGACCGCCACGGTGCAGGCCGCGCCGGTGGCACCGGGCCTGGGCTTCCCGGGCATCGGCTTCGAGAGCGTGCCCGCCAGCGTGGCACCGGTGGCCGACCGCGTCACCGTGCCGGCCGGCTACAGCGCCGAGCTGTTCGTTGCCTGGGGCGACGCCATCGCGGCCGGCGGCCCGGCCTTCGCGCCCGATGCCAGCAACACCGCCGCCGACCAGGAGCGCCAGTACGGCGAGCACACCGACGGCATGGCCTTCATGCCTTTCGCCGGTGCCGATGGCAAGCCGGTCAGCGACCGCGGCCTGCTGTGCGCCAACAACGAGTACACCCATGAGGAGATCCTGACACCGATGGGTGTGCCGGGCGCCAGCATCGAGCATGTGCGCAAGTCGCAGGCCGCCCATGGCGTCTCCATCCTGGAAGCACGCCGCCGCAACGGCCGCTGGATGGTGGTGAAGAACTCGCCCTACGGTCGCCGCCTGACCGCCAACAGCAAGATGCGCGTCTCCGGCCCGGCCGCCGGCCATGTGCTGCTGCAGTCCAACGAGTACCTGATCAAGCCGACCGAGACCGTGCCGACCGGCAAGACCAGCGACGGCCGCATGGTCTACGGCACGATCAACAACTGCGCCCATGGCATCACGCCCTGGGGCACCTATCTGACCTGCGAAGAGAATTTCAACGGCAACTTCGGCACCGCCGGCACGATGCCCGCCGGCGAGCAGGCCGTGATCAACAACCGCTACGGCGTGACCGCCAGCGGCTTCGGCTATGCCTGGGACAAGCAGGATCCGCGCTTCGATCTGGCGCTGAACCCCAAGGAGCCCAACCTGTTCGGCTGGGTGGTCGAGATCGACCCCTACGACCCGAAGAGCGTGCCGGTCAAGCGCACCGCGCTGGGCCGCTTCAAGCATGAGAGCGCCCAGTACGTGGTCGACAAGAACGGCCATCTGGCCGTCTACATGGGCGACGACGAGCGCAACGAGTACATCTACAAATTCGTCAGCGCCGGCAAGTACGACCCGAAGAATCGCGCGGCCAACCGCAATCTGCTGGACCAGGGCGTGCTCTATGTGGCCCGCTTTGACGCCACGCTGCGCGGCCAGTGGCTCGCGCTGCTGCCGGGCACCATCGGCCTCAACGGCATGGCACTGCGCGACAACCCGCATTTCCAGGGTGCCGACGATGCCGAGGTGCAGGCCAAGATCCTGATCAAGACCCGCATGGCGGCCGACGCGGTCGGCGCGACGATGATGGACCGCCCNTCGGCCTCAACGGCATGGCACTGCGCGACAACCCGCATTTCCAGGGTGCCGACGATGCCGAGGTGCAGGCCAAGATCCTGATCAAGACCCGCATGGCGGCCGACGCGGTCGGCGCGACGATGATGGACCGCCCCGAGTGGACCGGCGCCCGCCCGCGCATCGGCGGCTTCCAGAAGGTCGAGATCTACTGCACGCTGACCAATAACAACCGCCGCGGCAGCTCGGCCATCCCGAGCAGCAACGCGGCCGATGGCAGCACCGCCGCCGGCTCGGCCCGCCCGGCCACGGATGCCGCCAACCCGCGCGCCAACAACCTCTACGGCCACATCATCCGCTGGACCGAGGACGGCGACAGCGTGATGGCCACCGGCTTCGACTGGAACCTGTTCGTGCAGAACGGCGACAGCAAGACCGCCAAGACGGCGCACCCGTCCGGCACCAACGACTACAAGGGCAATATCGTCGACGACCCGCAGGGCAGCGCCGACTACGGTGCGCCGGACGGCCTGTGGTTCGATCAATTCGGCCGCCTCTGGGTGCAGACCGACCAGGCCGGCAATGCCGCCGGTGACTGGGTCAATATCGGTGCCAACTGCATGGTCTGCGTCGACCCCAACAGCGGCACCACCCGCCGCTTCCTGACCGCCCCGCCGAATGCCGAGGTCACCGGTGTGACCATGACGCCGGACGGCAAGACGATGTTTGTCGGCATCCAGCATCCGGGCGAGGACTCGCCGGCCAGCAACCCCGAGCTCTACTCGCGCTGGCCCGCCAGCCAGTGGGGCCTGGCCTCGGACGGCGTCACCCCGCTGCCTTTCGGCCGCCCGCGCTCGGGCGTGGTCGTGATCACCAAGAACGACGGCGGCGTCGTCGGTTCCTGATTCCAGCTTTCAAGGAGAACTCTCATGCAACAACGCACCACCCTGGCGCTGGCCGCCGCAGCACTGGCCCTGCTGGCCCAGCTGCCTGCCCATGCCGCCTCCGTGACCAGCGATGCCGGCTTTGTCGGCGCCAAGGTCATCACCTTCAACGGCTATGACGGCCTGATCGGTACCGGCCCCGAGGATGTCGGCGCCGAAGTCGGCGAGTCCGTGCTGTTCACCTCGGCGCCCTTCACCGAGCTCGGTGCCAATGCCCGCGAGCTCGGCGAGAACGGCCTGTGGGGCGCCCGCGGCAACCCGGTCGACGGTCTGGTCGACACACCCACCGGCAATGGCAACTTTGTCGCCAGCGGCTTCATCGGCAACAGCGGCGAGCTGGGCTTTCGCTTCGGCAGCGGCATGGCCGGCGTCGGTGCCTATCTGAACCAGTTCCAGATCGACGGTGTCAGCAACAGCTTCACCCTGCTGGCCTACGGCCAGAGCGGCAATGTGCTGGAAACGACCACCGTGTCGATCGACACCGATGCATACGGCTACAACGAAGGCAGCTTCCTCGGCTTCCAGCGCGCCAGCGCCGACATCTACGGTTTCGGCATCGCCGGCAACGGCATCGTGCTGGATAATCTGACCTTCACCACCGCCGTGCCCGAGCCCGAGAGCTATGCGCTGCTGCTGGCCGGCCTGGGTGTCGTGGGCCTGCTGGTGCGCCGCCGCCGCGCCGACTGAGAAATCTCGCAAGCAATAGAGGCTCCGGGGGTTCGCCCCCGGGGCTTTTTTCGTTTCAGCGACCGAGGCGCCAGGCCCGGCGCAGCCGCCGCTTGACTTGCGCGATGCCCGCCTCGATCTGCCGCAACAGCGGCCGGCATAATCGGGGCCCAAAATGGCCGCCCCCGAGGAGTGAAGTCCGTGTCCCTGTCATCGATCGAGTTGTTTGCCGGTGCCGGCGGGCTGGCCATGGGCGTGGCCCTGGCCGGTTTTCGCAGCCGGGCCATCGTCGAGTGGGACCGCTGGGCTTGCGACACCGTGCGCCAGAACCAGGAGCGCGGCCATCCGCTGGTGAAGGACTGGCCCTTGTTCGAGGGCGATGTGCGGCACTGGATCCGCGACTTCGATGCCGGCTCGCTGGAAGGCCGGCTCGACCTGATCGCCGGCGGACCGCCTTGCCAGCCCTTCTCGATGGGCGGCAAGCATCAGGCTTTCAACGATGCCCGCGATATGTTCCCGGCCACCGTGGACATCATCCGCCGCCTCAAGCCGCGCGCCTTCATTGTTGAGAACGTCAAGGGCCTGACACGCGCGGCCTTCCACAACTATTTCCAGTACATCCAGCTGCAGCTGGAGTTTCCCGAGCTGCAGCGCAAGCCGGATGAAAGCTGGGCCGACCATCACAAGCGCCTGCAGGCCTTCAAGACCAGCAAGCGGCGCGGCGGCACAGGCCTGAGCTATCAGCTGGTCACGACCCTGGTGAACGCCGCGAACTACGGGGTGCCGCAAAAGCGCGAGCGGGTCTTCATCGTCGGCTTCCGGCGCGACCTGGATGTGCGCTGGTCCTTCCCGCACGAGACCCATTCGCTGGACGCGCTGCTGCACGATCAGTGGGTCAGCGGGGAGTATTGGGAGCGGCACGGCGTCGCTGCCAAGCACCGGCCCGAGCTGTCCAAGCCCCATGCCGCCGTGGCAGCGCGCCTGCGCGGCCTGGGCCTGCCGCCAACGCGGCTGCCCTGGCTGAGCGTGCGGGACGCCCTGCGCGGCCTGGCCGAGCCCCGCGAGACCGAGGGCACGAGCTTCTTCAACCACCGCCTGCAGCTCGGCGCGCGCAGCTATCCCGGCCATACCGGCAGCCCGCTGGATCTGCCGGCCAAAACCCTGAAGGCCGGCGACCACGGCGTGCCCGGCGGCGAGAACATGATGGTGCGCACCGATGGCTCGGTGCGCTACTTCAGCATCCGCGAGTCGGCCCGGCTGCAGACCTTCCCGGACGGCTATCTGCTGCACGGCTCATGGAGCGAGGCGATGCGCCAGCTCGGCAATGCGGTACCGGTCTTGCTGGGCCAGGTGGTGGCCGCCAGCGTGGCCACGCATCTGCTCGAAGCCGACCAGCGGCAGATGGCCCTGTGCAGCCTGGATCTGACGGGTCAGCCGGCATGAGCGACGCCATCCCCTACAACCCGCTGGACAAGAAGAACCTCGGCGCCAGCGTGGCCGAGGCCTTGCTGGGGCGCAAGCCCCGGCCCCTGGGCGAGCTGATCGCCTTTCATGGCGCGGGCATCTATGCGATCTATTACCGGGGCAAGGCACCGGCCTATGAGCGCCTGGCTCACCGCAACCACGGTGACGACCCGCAGGCGCCGATCTATGTCGGCAAGGCCATTCCCGAGGGTGCGCGCAAGGGCGGCATCGGTATCGAGGGCGTCAAGACCCGCGCGCTCTACAAGCGGCTGAGCGAGCATGCCGACAGCATCCGCGCCACACCCAGCCTGGACATCGCCGACTTCGTCTGCCGTTATCTGGTGGTGGACGATATCTGGATACCGCTGGGCGAATCGCTGCTGATCGCCAAGTTCACACCGATCTGGAACAGCCTGATCGACGGTTTCGGCAACCACGATCCCGGCAAGGGCCGCTACCAGGGCATGCGCCCGCGCTGGGACGTGCTGCACCCGGGCCGCAGTTGGGCCGAGAAATGCGGCCCGCGCCAGGAGACGGCCGAGCAGATCGAGCGTGAGGTGCGCTCACACCTGGAGCTGACCCAGCCGCCGGCGCATACGCACTTCTATGCCGAGCAAAAGCGCGGGGAATACCGGGTCGAGCCCGGCTGAGCGCTGAGGTCTCACACCCCGCGCGCCCTGTCCTCGGCGAACTTCTTCTGGAAGCCCGCGAAGTTGCCCGCGTCCAGCGACTCGCGCACTTCCTTCATCAGGTTCAGGTAGTAGTGCAGGTTGTGCACGCTGGTCAGCATCGGGCCCAGCATCTCGCCGCAGCGGTCCAGATGGTGCAGATAGGCACGGCTGAAGTTGGCGCAGCAGTAGCAGGAGCAGGTCGCGTCGACCGGGGCGGCGTCGGTCTTGTAGCGGGCGTTGCGCAGGCGCAGGTCGCCGAAGCGGGTGAACAGATGGCCGTTGCGCGCATTGCGGGTGGGCATCACGCAGTCGAACATATCGATGCCCTGGCTGACGCCCTCGACCAGATCCTCGGGCGTGCCCACGCCCATCAGATAGCGCGGCTTCTGGGCGGGCAGCTGATGGCCGATATGGGCCAGCACGCGCTGCATATCGGCCTTCGGCTCGCCGACCGACAGGCCGCCGATCGCATAGCCGGGCAGGTCCAGCGCGGCCAGGCCGGCCAGCGATTCATCGCGCAGGCCTTCGAACATGCCGCCCTGCACGATGCCGAACAGCGCGTTCGGGTTCTCCAGCTTGGCGAACTCATCCTGGCAGCGCTTGGCCCAGCGCAGGCTCATCTCCATGCTCTTGCGGGCTTCCAGCTCGGTGGTGATGTGGCCCTTGCTCTCATAGGGCGTGCACTCGTCGAACTGCATCACGATGTCGCTGTTCAGAATCGTCTGGATCTGCATCGAGATCTCGGGCGTCAGGAACAGCTTGTCGCCATTGACCGGCGAGGCGAACTTGACGCCCTCCTCGCTGATCTTGCGCATCTCGCCCAGGCTCCAGACCTGGAAGCCGCCGCTGTCGGTCAGGATGGGCTTGTGCCAGCTCTCGAACTGATGCAGGCCACCGAACTGCTTCATGATGTCCAGGCCCGGCCGCATCCACAGATGGAAGGTGTTGCCGAGGATGATTTGCGCGCCCATCTCTTCGAGCGAGCGCGGCATCACGCCCTTCACCGTGCCATAGGTGCCCACCGGCATGAAGATGGGGGTTTGCACCACACCATGGTTGAGGGTGAGCGTGCCGCGGCGGGCGCGGCCTTCGGTCTTGAGCAGGTCGAACTTCAGCATGATGGGGCGATTGTCGCAGCACGGGCGCGGGCCTAGACTGCCAGCCAGGGAGTCGGCCCAACGAGACCAGACCTATGCGAACCCTGTTCCTGGCGATGACGCTGCTGCTGGCCCTGCCCTCGGTGCTGGCCTGCGGCCCTTACACCCTGGGCTTCTACGAGTACGGCGCGCTGTACTACCGCGGCGAGAACGGTCGCTGGGAGGGGCTGGACAAGGATCTGGTCGAGGAGCTGGCGCGGCGCAGCGGCTGCCGCTTCGAGACGCGGCTCGAATCCCGGGTGCGCATCTGGGCCCAGCTGGCCGAGGGCCAGCTCGACGCCACCGTCTCGGCCATGCCCACGCCCGAGCGCGAGCGCCTGGTCGAGTTCCTGCCCTATATCGAGTCGCGCCAGTATGTGCTGCTGCAGCCCGAGCTGGCCGCCCGGCTGGGCAGCACTGCGGCCTTCTCGGCCGATGCCGGGCGCAAGCTGCTGGTGGTGCGCGGCTATGTGCACACGCCGAGCCTGCAGGCCTGGGTCGACACGCTGCGCACCCAGGGGCGCGTCGTCGAGGCGCCGGACCAGCCCAGCGCGATGCGCGCCTTCAAGGCCCAGCGCGCCGACGCGATGATTCTGGGCGCCAACAGCCTGGCCGCCGCGCGCCGCAACGACCGCGCCTTCGCCGCGTTTGCCGCCCTGCCCTATGCGCCGCAGGAGCACACGGTCGGCGCCTTGGCCTTGTCGCGCGAGCGCGTCTCGGCGGCCGACCGCGCGCTGCTGCGCCAGACCCTGCTGGAGATGCAGCGCGACGGCAGCCTGGCCGCGCTCAAGCGCCGCCATCTGGGCGAGCTGCTGGCCGGCAAGCCCTGATCGATCGCCGAACGGACGGGCGGGGACAATGCCGCCATGCCCTCCAGCCTCGCCCACCCCGTCGATAGCGAACTGATCATCAAGAAGAGCCGCTTCATCGGCAGGGTCGAGCCCTGTGCGGACCGGGCACTGGCGCTGGCCAAGGTCGCAGAACTTCGTGAACTGCACCCGGGTGCCGTTCACGTCTGCTGGGCCCTGCTGGCCGGCGGCCAGAGCGCCGCCAACGACGACGGCGAACCCGGCGGCACCGCCGGGCGGCCGATGCTGGAGGTGCTGCGCCACCAGGACCTGGACGGCGTGCTGGCCACCGTGGTGCGCTACTGGGGCGGGGTCAAGCTGGGCGCCGGCGGCCTCGTGCGGGCCTATACCGATGCGGTTGCGCAGGCCCTGCTGAAGGCCGACAAGGTGCCGCTGCTCAAGCTGAAAACGCTGCGCTGCACCCTGCCCTATGCGATGGAAGGCCTGCTGCGCCGCGAGCTCGAGGCCGCCGGCGCGCAGTTGCTGGAGATGCGCCATGGCAGCCAGGTGGAGCTGCAGTTCAGCCTGGCCGAGGACGCGGCGGCGGCACTGGTCGCGCGGCTGGGTGAATCGGGCCAGGGCCGCATCGGCTGGCTGAGTGCCCTCGAGCCCTGAGCGAGTGAGCATTGCTCCCGCTCTCCGGGTCGCGCCACGATGCAGCGAGGCGGCGCCACTTCCATAATCGCCGCAAACCACAGAACTCAGGGACGGGACCTCAAGTGGCAACTCTCATACCAGCAATGAGCAGCTGCGCCTCGCGCATGACCGGCGGCGAGCGCCGACTGGCCGAGCGCCTCGAAGCCAAGCTCGACGAAGACTACCTGCTCTGGTACGACGTGCCTATGGGTCCGCGCAATGCTCATCCCGACTTCTGCGTCATGCATCCGCGTCGCGGCATCCTGGTGCTGGAGGTCAAGGACTGGCGACTGAGCACCCTGCTCAACGTGGACAAGCAGACCTGGGAAATCCTGGCCGACGGCCAGCCCAAACGCGTGATCAATCCACTGGAACAGGCACGCCAGTACGCCCACCAAGTCGTGAACGCGTTGGAAGCGGACCCGCAACTGGTGCACACGGAAGGCTCGCACAAGGCCAAGCTCGCTTTCCCCTGGAGCTATGGCGTGGTGTTCCCCAACATCAGCCGCAAGCAGTTCGAGGAGGCCGAGTTGCAGCATGCTATCGAGCCCCATCGCGTGATCTGCCAGGACGAGATGCTGGAGTCGGTCGACCCCGAAACCCTGCAAAGTCGCCTGTGGGGCATGTTCCCCTACCTGATGCGCGGTGTGATGAGCCTGCCACAGCGCGACCGGGTGCGCTGGATCATGTTTCCTCAGGTGCGGGTTCAGTCCCAGCAGTCATTGCTGTTCGACACGGCGGGTGATGCCGAATCCGATCTGCCCAGCATCATGCGCGTGATGGACATTCAGCAGGAGCAGCTGGCCCGATCGCTGGGCGAGGGACACCGCGTCATCCACGGTGTCGCCGGCTCGGGCAAGACCATGATTCTGGGCTACCGCGCCGAGGTGCTGGCCCGCGCCAGCGGCCCCGGCAGCAAGCCCATCCTGGTGCTGTGCTTCAACGAGCCGCTGGCGGTCAAGCTGGCGAGCACAATGGCCGCCAAAGGACTGGATGGGCGGGTCCATGTGCGGCACTTCCACAAGTGGTGCCGCGACCAGTTGGTGGCCTTCGGTCAAACCCTGCCGGCCCAGATGGGCAGCCAGCAGTATGTGCAGGCCCTGGTCGATGGCGTGATACGCGGCGTCGAGCGCCGGCAGATTCCCGGCGGCCAGTACCAGGCCGTGCTGATCGATGAGGGCCATGACTTCGCGCCCGAATGGCTCAAACTGGTGACGCAGATGGTCGATCCGGCCACCAACAGCCTGCTGCTGCTCTATGACGATGCCCAGAGCATCTACGAGCGTCGGCGCAGCAAACAGTTCAGCTTCAAGAGCGTGGGCATCCAGGCCCAGGGCCGCACCACGGTGCTGAAGATCAACTACCGCAATACGCGGCAGATCCTGCAGATCGCCTCCGCCGTGGCCGCCGACCTGCTGACGCCGGACGACAGCGACGAGGACGGCATTCCGCTGCTGAAGCCGGTCAGCTGCGGACGCGACGGTGAAGCGCCGCTGATCATCCGCCTGCCGACCCTGCGAGAGGAGGCGCAGGCCTTCGCCGACGTCCTGAAGCAGGCCCGCCACGAAGGCCATGCCTGGGGTGATATGGCCGTGCTGTGTGCCGACTGGAAAACCATGGACCTCTGCGCCGCCGCCCTGACGCAGCGCCGGCTGCCGGTCAATGTCCGCAAGCGCACCGGCGACTACAAACCCGATGCCGATGCCATCCAGATCATGACCATGAAGGTCAGCAAGGGCTTGGAGTTTCCGGTCGTGGTCTTGCCCGGCGTCGGTCACATGCCCGCGCCAGAAGAGGACGAGCAGGAGGCCGCCCGGGTGTTCTACGTGGCCGCCACGCGGGCGACGCACAAGCTGATTCTGGGCATGGGCGGCGCTGGCGCGTTCGCCACGCGGCTGGGCGCATCGGCTGAAGACAGCCGTCCGGCGCGGGCCAACTAGAATGCCGGCTTCCCTTCTAGCGCGAGAAGTCTGATCGTGTCCGCAACCATCCTGCAAAAGATCCCCGCCGGCGACCGCGTCGGTATCGCCTTCTCCGGAGGCCTGGACACCAGCGCCGCCGTGCACTGGATGCGCGGCAAGGGCGCCGTGCCCTGCGCCTACACGGCCAATCTGGGCCAACCCGACGAGAGCGACTACGACGAGATCCCGCGCAAGGCCCTGGCCTACGGCGCCGAGATCGCCCGCCTGATCGACTGCCGCGCGCAGCTGGTGGCCGAGGGCATCGCCGCGATCCAGTGCGGTGCCTTCCACATCAAGAGCGGCGGCGCCACCTACTTCAACACCACCCCGCTGGGCCGCGCCGTGACCGGCACCGCGCTGGTGGTGGCGATGCGCGACGACGGCGTCAACATCTGGGGCGACGGCTCGACCTACAAGGGCAACGACATCGAGCGCTTCTACCGCTACGGCCTCTTGGCCAACCCGGCGCTGAAGATCTACAAGCCCTGGCTGGACCAGAGCTTCATCGACGAGCTGGGCGGCCGCAAGGAGATGAGCGAGTACCTGATCGCCCACGGCTTCGACTACAAGATGAGCGTCGAGAAGGCCTACTCGACCGACTCGAACATGCTGGGCGCCACCCATGAGGCCAAGGACCTGGAGTTCCTGAACGCCGGCATGAACATCGTCAAGCCCATCATGGGCGTGGCCTTCTGGCGCGAGGACGTGGTGGTCAAGGCCGAGACCGTGACCGTGCGCTTCGAGGAAGGCGTGCCCGTGGCCCTGAACGGCCGGACCTTCGCCAACGCGGTGGAGCTGTTCGCCGAGGCCAATGTGATCGGCGGCCGCCACGGCCTGGGCATGTGCGACCAGATCGAAAACCGCATCATCGAGGCCAAGAGCCGCGGCATCTACGAAGCCCCCGGCATGGCCTTGCTGCACATCGCCTACGAGCGCCTGGTGACCGGCATCCACAACGAGGACACCATCGAGCAGTACCGCATGAACGGCATGAAGCTGGGCCGCCTGCTGTACCAGGGCCGCTGGTTCGACCCGCAATGCCTGATGCTGCGCGAAACCGCCCAGCGCTGGGTGGCCCGCGCCATCACCGGCGAGGTGACGCTGGAACTGCGTCGCGGCAATGACTACAGCATCATGGACACCGTCAGCCCCAACCTGACCTATGCGCCAGAGCGCCTGTCGATGGAAAAGGTCGAAGACGCCGCCTTCACCCCGGCCGACCGCATCGGCCAGCTGACCATGCGCAATCTGGACATCATCGACACCCGCCAAAAGCTGGGCATCTACAGCGCCACCGGACTGCTGGGCAGCCAGAGCGAAGGCAGCGTGAAGCTGCTGACGGGGGGCGGGACGGACTGAGAGACTGACCAACTGAAATGAGCAACGGCCGCATTAGCGGCCGTTTTCGGTTTTAGGAAGGCTGAATTAGAGCCTTCTTCTAGTGCGCACTCGCATTAGCTTTTCTTCTTGGGAGTCTGCGTAGTAATCGCTGCCGCAGCTCTTGGTGTTGGGTAGGTGAGAGTAGCGAGTTGCGCCGACTCTTTCATCACTTCGCGAAGTTGCTGAACTTCCTTCTTTGCAGCAACAAACTGGCCCATAAATGACTTGTACTGCAGGTTCATTTTTTGCTCCTTCCTTTTTTGGCTGAAGGCAACGGCAAAGTTGCATCCACTGCGAACGCCTCAGCAAATGTATACGTAAACACGAATCGCTTGATTCTAGGAGCCGCCGCCTGCTCGTCAAGAGCTCTAATTTTACCTTCATTAGTCTTGCGGCTGCCCTGAAATTCAAAGAAATCCATGTAACGGCGTGGAGCAACCCCAACGAACGCCCGGAAATTTACTCTGTTCGATGATGCCTCCACCGGCTCCACACTAATCGAATCTCCGAACAGATCCGATGCTCTGCTCTTCTCGTAAGGTTCAATAAAAACAACTTCCCGAACGCCGGATGAAACAATATGTCGGGCACAAATGTGACATGGAAATGTCGTGCAGAAGAGACGTGAATTTTGCAAGCTCACCCCGACCCTGGCGGCTTGAGTGATTGCGGCCATTTCAGCATGTACTGCACGGCCAAACTCAATTACATCAAATATCTGCGAATCTTTTAGATAAGCGCCGTTATGGAAAAGCGCTTCATCCGTAAGGTCTGCATTACTTTTTTCATCCAATTCTTTACTAATGAACCCCTTACTTCTGAGTCGAGCGAATACATCTTCGACGATTTCTTTTTTTATTGTTACGTTGGAGTCCGTTCCCCGCTCGAAGTCACGATCCACCGGATAGTCTTCGCCCCAATAGAGTCCACCGCCGAACTTCGGAACTTCATTGCAGCCAGTAGTCAACAAATCACCGTCGCTTGAAACAACAGCTGCTCCGACTTGCCTAGAAAGGTCAAGTGATCTGAGAGCTGCCGCCTTGGCGAAAAACATGGCCTGCTCGTCGCGCGTGGGAGATATATAAGGATTCCCGAAAGTTAGCTGCGTTAATCTCTTTAAATTTTTCTCAAGATCAGGGCGAGATTCGCTCGTAACAAAGAAATCGGCAAGAGGAAATGTTTTTCCAACTTTTTGACCAAGCTTCTTTCCCTCTTCATCATGGTCAATAGTTATAAGCTCAGTCGCATACCTTTCTGCTTGAGTTTTATCTTTTGACAAAGAAGTCGATATTGCCTTCTTCAAAAATTGGCTACGCCATAACTTCGACGCATAGACAGATATTAATGTAAAAGCTTTTCCGTAAACCTGTCTGAAAAGCTCTACTTCTTCTGGTCTTTTAAATGATCGAACCAAGTAGGCCACGCGCTGAGCCGGCTTTCTGACATCGCCAGTTTTATTTTTTCTGACTTCACGTATTGCTGCAATTGCTAGTCTCGCAACTACATCAGCCTGACCCGTCTCTTCCCTTAGTCTTGTGCCTCGGGCCATGAGAGACTTAACACGCTCATAGGAGTTTGAAAAGCTTGATGACTCCCTTAAATAGGCTGTTATCAAGTCACTTAATCGTATTTCTACAACTTCGTACTGAACAGTTTTTAGTTGATTCTTTAGAACATCGCAGACCTTGTCTAGATCTATGCCAGTTGGGCCTACAAAGCCGAAAACTAACTCTATATTTGCAGAATTAGAGGCATCTATCCCTTGAGTATCCAAAATGTCATTTTTGATATTCACCTTCTTTGCACTCAGCCTCATAGGCGCCCGTTTCTGCGTGCGCCCTACGGCCATCGTCTGTTTCGGTCTAGATGCCATGCGATCCCTTGAATCTGGTAACCATTCGCTTTAACCGAAGTGTCAACAATTCAACAACTCACCATCTAAGTGCAAACCCTTCCAACTCGGCATCAACTCCCGAAGCTTGTACCAACGGTACCTGAGGATCATGTCTCCCGCTTTCCGCAACCCGACGGAGCCAGAACTAGCGGCACGCCGAGGCCAGCGGGCAAGTGACTTCGCTCCTGTCCCCCGGCCTGCGGCCTCCTCCTTGACCTCGCTGCGCCACTCACCCACTGCCCTCGGCAACTGGCGCTCTGCCGTCCCCAGAGAACCCGACGACCGTTGGCAGATCAGGTCGGCTGGGTGTTCTGCATGGCGAGGTAAATGAGGAGGCCGCAGGCGGGGGACTGAGCCCGGACACAATCAGTCCTAAGGACTGGTTGTGCCACCACACCAACTTTGATCCCTGCGCAGACCAGCCTAGTGGGATGCTTTCAGGCGCCAGCGGTCAATCACCTTGATCAGCCACTTGGAAATTGCCCGGTGATCTTGCAGGGAGGCATGCCAATGACAGCCCTGGACATCGAGGGCCGCCATGTCAATGCCGAAGTAGTCGACTCGTGAATATCCCGCCAGCTTGTGACGGGCCATGACTTCGCGCACGCTGTCCCGCAGGCGAGGATCGGCCGTTTCAGGAACGCCGAGCACGAACAATGCATGGCTTCCGTATTGGCTCCGGAGTGCACTCAGGAAGGCAACATAGGCCGCTTCGAACTTCGGCGCCAGCGTCCCCACATTCCATCGCTTGCTGTCATCGATGAATGCAAAGTCGGGCCCCCCGAGCGTCACCACCACCACGCTCGGATTCCAGTGTTCTGGCTTTGCCCACACACTCAGGGGATCGTGGAGGATGGTTCTGCCGGCAAAGGTCCTGTAATCGGTGCCCGGGAACCCGTCTGCATAGTTCCTCACCATGCCAAGGCCGGAATAGGCATTGAGCTGGAGTTCGGCGTCATAGTGTTTGGCGGTCAAGCCGGCAAAGGACAAGGCACTATTGGTGGAGGCCGAAACCTCCGCATCGGTGCATTCTCTTTTGGTCGATGCGTTGCCATAGCCAAGCGTCAGAGAGTCGCCAAAAAAGACCATCTGGTCCGCACGAGGTTTGGGAGCAGGCAGCAGCTGGTCGCCAGGTCGAACTTCGAAGCCGAAAAAGCGTCCGCTGGCGTGGGCCGACTCGTTTCGCTTGAATACCTTGATGCGATGCTCGCCAGCGCCAAGGCCCTGCACCCAGACGGTCCGGTTGCCCGGCTCCGAGATCACTTCCTTGTGCTGGCCGTCGATTTCAATATTGAAATGACTGCTGCTGTCGGCAAACTTGAGGCCGATCGCTGACCCGGCGAAGCGCCCTTCAAAATAGATGCCCGGCCAGCTGTACTCGACCGCATCGCGATGCTGCCTGACACGGCCCACGACATGAATGGACGCATGGTCGAATGGTGCGGCATCTCCTCGGTCGGCTTCGGGTTCCCTTGCAAGGCCGCCGTTGCCGCAGGCGCTGAGGAGCACACAGAGGAGCACACAGAGGAGCGCGCCAGACAACAGCGCCTGAAGGTGCCGGCCAGGGCCGGCGAGTGGCCACTGCTTCATTGCTTGCACTCGCTAGGCTTCGGTGTTGACAGGAAACTCATGGGCAGGCTTGAAGGACTGGCAGCTGGCTGAGGTTTGGATCTGCAGACCAGACCGGGTTTTCGCATTTTCCGGGAAGAGGGTCAGGCCTCCCATTTCACAAGAAATTTCGGTGTGATGGAGCGCCAGCACCAGGCCAGGTTGTCGCCGCATCCTCGCTCAAGACCTGACCCCGACTCTTCGATGCAACAACCCCAAAGGGTGATTCCCTGCCATGCCGCAGGTGGCCATACTGTCCGCCGCGAGGGTCACACCTTGAGGAGGACGAGCATGACGGGTTTGCTGAATCGCTTGTTCGGGCACCGGCCCGCCGAAGAACCGCTGGCGCCGCTGCTCGATCCGACGCTGGGCCTGCTGCGTTGGGACGAGGACGCCGAGGGCTGGGTGGGCGAGATCGCGCGGCCCGAGGCCGGCAGCGCGGCACGCCTGCATCTCGGCGCCGGCTCGGCCGGGACCTACCCGGCCGAAGCGATGCTCGATCTGCTGCGACCGCCATACCGGGAGTTCTGGCAGCTGACGCCGCTCGCCCAGGACTATCTGTGCAAGAACATGGACATTGATGACTGGCTGGCCGACCCGCAGGCCTTCCGGGTCCAGGGCCTGGAGTCCTACGGCCACCATCTGGCCGAGGGCGTCTACACCATCACCTTCACGAACGGTGACAGCGAGGCCGTCTGGAAGGTGCACTTCCAGGCCGGGCAGCCGGTCGGCTGCGGCATCGATGACTGAGGGCCTGCATGCACCCGCCGCCCGCCACGTCCGAGGAACTGCTCGCGCGGGCGCGCGGCGGTGATGCCGGCGCGTTCGACGCGCTGATCGCGCCGCACCGACGACGCCTGCACACCCATTGCTACCGCATGCTGGGATCGCCCCATGATGCGGACGATGCGCTGCAGGACGCCCTGCTGGCGGCCTGGCGCGGGCTGGCCTCGTTCGAGGGCCGCAGCGCGCTGGCCACCTGGCTGTACCAGATCGCCACCCACGCCTGCCTGCGCCTGCTCGCGCAGCAGCGCCGGCGCCGTCTCACCTCGCCCGACTACGGCCGGCCGTTCGAGACCACCGCCGAACTGGGCGAGATGGTGCTCGGGCCGGTCTGGCTGGAGCCGCTGCTGGATGAAGAGCAAGAGGGGGCGGATCAGGCCGACCCGGTCCTGCGGCTGCAGCGGCGCGAGCAGGTCGCGCTCGCCTTCGTCGCCGCGCTGCAGCACCTGCCCGCCACCCAGCGCGCCGTGCTGCTGCTGCGCGAGGTGCTGGAGTATTCGGCGGCCGAGACGGCCGCGATGCTGGGCGGCAGCGTCGCCGCGGTGAACAGCGCGCTGCAGCGGGCGCAGAAGTCGCTGAGGCAGCGGCTGCCGGCGGTGTCTCAGGCGGCCGAGCAGCAGGCGCTAGGCACAGCGGATCTGAATCGCCTGCTCGCGGCCTTCGTGCAGGCCTGGGAGGCCCGACATGTGGACGGGCTGGTGGCCTTGCTGACCGACGATGTGCGCTTCACGATGCCGCCGCTGCCGGCCTGGTTCGAGGGCCGGCACTTCGTGCAGCGCTTTCTGGCCGAGCGGGTGTTCGAGACGCCGTGGCGCTTGCTGCCGCTGCGCGCCAACGGCCAGCCGGGCTACGCCTGCTATATGAAATCGGCCGGCGACCGGCACTTCCGCCTCGGCGGGATCCTGCTGCTGCATCTGCGCGGCGGCCTCATCGCGGGCCTGCACAGCTTTCTGGACCCGGCGCTGCAGCGGCGCTTCGGCCTGGCCGCCGAACTTTTTGTCGAGCAGGAGCGATGAGTTCGGCCGAGGGTTTGTCTCTCAAGAGCTGACACGCCCCGAATCCCTCGGGGCCGTGGCTCAAGCAAACCTCCCTGGAGAAGGAAAGAAACCTCATGGCCAAGCTCATCATCAGCACCCTCTGCTCCCTCGACGGCTACTGCGCCGGGCCCGGCGGCGTCCTTGACGCCCTGCCTATGGATGCGGCCTTCGATACCCACAACCTCGAACTGATGCGCCATGCCGGCACCTTGCTGTTCGGCGCGACCACCTTCGCGCTGTTCCGCGACTTCTGGCCGCAGCAGAGCCCACAGGACCCTGAGCTCTCGCCGGCGGTGCGCGAGATCGCCCGCCTGATCGCGCCGATGGGCAAGCTGGTCGTCAGCGACGGGCTGGCGCCGGAGGATGTCGGGCCTTGGCACGAGACCGAGATCGTGCGGCGCGCCCAGGCGCATGCGCGCATCCAGGCCCTGAAAGCCAGCGCCGCGCAAGATTTGCTGATCTACGGCAGCCCGCTGCTGGCCAGCGATCTGCTGGCCCGGGGTCTGGTCGACGAGCTGAACCTGCTGATCGGCCCGGTGCTGCTGGGCGAAGGGCTGCCGGCCTTGCGCACGGGCCTGCCGGCGCCGCTGCGCCTGCTCGATGCGCGCCGGCTCGACGGCTCGGACACCCTGCGCCTGCGCTACGCCTGCTAGGCAGCGCGGCGCGGTCTGAGGCCTGCTGCCACAACGCTGTCCGGAGCCCCATGCACACTGCGGTTCCCGATTTAGCAGGCATCCGACCATGAGCCAGCCCAGCGCCGCCGACTTCGATTTCATCATCGGCCGCTGGGCCGTTCGCCATCGCCGCCTGAGAGAGCGCCTGGCGGGCTGCAGCGAGTGGCAGGAGTTCAGCGGCAGCTCGAGCACGCGGAAAATCCTCGGCGGCTTCGGCAATGTCGAGGACAACCTACTGGCCCTGCCGGAGGGCGAGTACCGGGCTGCGGCCTTGCGCTCCTTCGATCCGGCCAGCGGGCAATGGTCGATCTGGTGGCTGGACGCCCGCCGACCGCAGGGGCTGGATGTGCCTGTGGTCGGCCGCTTCGCCGAGGGCGTCGGCAGCTTCTTCGCCGACGACGCACTGGACGGGCGGCCGATCCGGGTGCGCTTCCTCTGGTCGGTGCCGGCCTCGGGGCTGCCGCGCTGGGAGCAGGCCTTCTCGGCCGATGCCGGCCAGACCTGGGAAACCAACTGGATCATGGACTTCAGCCCCGCCCCCACCGACACTGCCTGAGATGAGCACCCCCGCCCCGCAGTTCTTCCCCGATGCGCTGGCCTGGCGCGCCTGGCTGGAAGCCCATGCCGAGACCGCCACCGAGCTGCTGGTGGGCTTTCGCAAGGTCGGCACGGGCGCGGCCGGCCTGCGCTGGCCCGAGTCGGTCGACGAGGCGCTGTGCTTCGGCTGGATCGACGGGGTGCGCAAGCGCATCGACGACGCGCACTACCAGATCCGCTTCACGCCGCGCCGGCCCGGCTCGATCTGGAGCCAGGTCAATATCGACAAGGTCGCACGGCTGCAGGCCGAGGGCCGCATGAGGCCGGCCGGGCTGGCGGCCTTTGCGCTGCGCAGCGCCGAGCGCTCGGCCATCTATTCGCACGAGCAGGCCGAGACCGCCGAGCTGCGGCCCGCCGAGCTGCGCGAGTTTCGTCGCGCCGCCGCAGCCTGGGACTTCTTCGAGGGCAAAACGCCGCCGAGCTACCGCAAGCGGCTGCTGCACTGGGTCTGCAGCGCCAAGAAGGACCCAACCCGCGCGGCCCGCCTCGCCAAGCTGATCGCGGCCTGCGAGCGCGGCGAACAGCTGGGCTGGTGAGCCGGCGAGGAAAGCTCGCTGCCGGCCCGCTCAGGCCAGCCCGGCCTTGTCCAGACCGAAGGCCTTGTCCTGCGAGCCGGGCACGGCAGCGAAGCCGATGGCCAGCCGATTCCAGCCGTTGATGCCGACGATGGCGAAGCTCAGCTCGGCCAGCTCCGGCTCGCTGAAGTGCTCGCGCACCGCCTGGAAGTCAGTCTCGTGCACGCCCTGCGGCGGCAGCTTGGTCAGCAATTCCACCCAGGCCAGCGCGGCGCGCTCGCGCGGCGAGAACAGCGGCGACTCGTGCCACACGGCCATATGGTGCAGGCGCAGCGCACGCTCGCCGTGCAGGGTCGCTTCCTTGACATGCATGTCCACGCAGAAGGCACAGCCATTGAGTTGCGAGGCGCGCAAGGTAACCAGATCATGCAGCGCGGCTCCCAGCGTGCCTTTCTTGAGGGCCATGCTGAATTCGACATACTTTTTGAACAGCTCGGGGGCTTGCTGGGCGTAGTTGAGGCGTTGTTGTTGTTGCGACATGATGGAAAGCTCCTGGGTTGAGGGGGTGGTTGCTGCAGCAAGCACAGAGAGCGTTTGCCGCGCTCACTCCTCAAGACGAGGCAGCTGGTCCTTTTGTGACAGCGCAGGCTTCGGCCAAGCGACGCAACTTGTCCGGATTGCGCTGGGTGTGGATGCGGGTGATGCGCTGGCCATCGGTCTGCAGGCTCTGGGCCGAGTCCAGCCGGCCGGCGACAAAGCGCAGCAGCCCCCACTCGCCGTTCATGCGCACCAGTTCCAGGCGCTGCGGCGCATCGCCGCGCTCGCTGCGGCGCCAGTTGGCAAAGCACAGCTGGGCGATACGCCATCCGCCAACCAAGACCTTGCCGAAGCTGGGCACGAGGCCGCCGCCGTCGCTGATCAGCTCGGCGTCCTCGGCCAGCAGGGCTTGCAGCGCGGCGAAATCGCCTTTGCGTGCGGCCTCGGCAAAACCGGCCAGCAGCCGGTAGTGCTGGTCAGCAGATACGCGCTGGCGCGGCCGCCCGTCCTTCAGCTGCGCCTTGGCGCGCGAGACGATCTGGCGGCAGGCAGACTCGCTCTTGCCCAAGGTCTGTGCCAGCTCGGCATAGTCGGCATCGAAGACCTCACGCAGCAGGAAGGCCGCCCGCGCCTCGGGACCGAGGCGCTCCAGCAGGGCCAGGAAGGCCACCGAGATGTCGTCGGCCCGCTCCAGCAGGGCCTCCGGCGTGGCCGGCGCGTGCTGCTGATGGCTTGTCGGCGACAGTTCGTCCAGATCGAGCCGAGGCTCGGGTAGCCAGAAACCGACGTAATGGGCCCGCTGGGCTTTAGCGCTGCGCAGTCTGTCGATGGCCAGACGGGTGGTCACAGTGACCAGCCAGGCCTCGGCGTTGGCCAAGCCCGCCGTGTCGGTTTCGTGCCAGCGCAGCCAGACGTCCTGCACCAATTCCTCGGCGTCGGCCACCGAGCCCAGCATCCGGTAGGCAATGCCCTGCAGCCGGGGCCGCAGGCGGTCGAAAAGGCGGGTGGCGTCGTCCATGGCTGCTAAGACGTTGGGCGTGGTATGTTTGTGACATCAAACGCCACCACGCGCCATCCTTTGGCCTCGAGACTTTAAGGTAAGGCCGGATCAGCCATAAAAGCAAAAAGGCCCCGAAGGGCCTGGATCCAAGGCGGCGGGCCCGCTCAGAGGGTCAGATCTTGCGGCGGCGGGCGATGAAGCCCACAGCGGCCAGACCGGCCAGCATCAGCGCATAGGTCTCGGGCTCGGGCACGGCGCTCACATTGGAGGTGAACTCGGCGCGCAGGCCGGTGGGGTTGCCGACAGCCGACGCATAGTTGGTGACGACGAACTGCAGCGTGTTGACACCGGCATTGAAGCCGCTGCTGACCTCGGCGATGGCGGTCCAGTTGGTCAGGCTGTTGCTGGTCGTCGAGATCAGCTGGCCGTTCAGATAGAGCTCGCCGTAGTTGTCGGCAACCCAGCGGCCGCTGAAGGAAGCGGTGCTCGCGTTATAGCCCGTCAGGTCGAAGCTGAGGGTCCAGCTGTAGGTGCCGCTGGCGCTCGGGTCATAGCTGGCGCCCTGGTCGGCGGTCGGCGTCAGCCATTTGGAATCGGCGCTGTTGTCCAGCCAGTTCGGGAAGGGGAAGGCACTGTCGGAGGTCGCCGCGCCGTGGCCGCCCGTGCCGACGGCGGTGCCGGTCAGCGCGGTGAAGCTGTAGCTGCTGTCCACCTGGCCGGCGGCCAGACCGGCACCGGTACTGACCAGGCCAGGGATGGAGGCGGCCGACGCCAGAGCGCTAAAGGCGCTCAGGCCCAGGACGGTAGCGGCGCGTGCCAGATTCAGCTTCATGCGGGAACTCCCTCGGGTATTGATTCGGCGCGCTCTTCTGAGCGCTTGGCGAGAAGTATCGCCGCTGATCCAACTTCAGCCACTCCCCGGAGCGCGGGGGGCCGGGGAGCAAGCGGCGTGAAATAGCTCACGAACGACGCAGCAGCATCGCATCGCCGTAGCTGAAAAAACGATACCTCTGCGCGATCGCATGCCGGTACAGCGCCATGATGGGCTCATAGCCGGCAAAGGCCGAGACCAGCATCATCAAGGTGCTCTTGGGCAGGTGGAAGTTGGTCACCAGGCTGTCGACGACGCGGAACTCGAAGCCCGGCGTGATGAAGATCTCGGTCTCGCGCGCACCGGCCTGCAGCACGCCGCCCTGGGCCGCCGACTCCAGCGCCCGCAGGGTGGTCGTGCCGACCGCGACGACCTGGCCGCCGGCGGCCTTGCAGCGCGCGATGGCCGCCACCGTCTCGGGCAAGACCTGGAACCATTCGCTGTGCATCTTGTGCTCAGCCAGCTTGTCGACCCGCACCGGCTGGAAGGTGCCGGCGCCCACATGCAGGGTCACATGGGCGGTAGCTACGCCGCGCTCGGCCAGCCGCGCCAGCAGGGCTTCGTCGAAATGCAGGGCCGCCGTCGGCGCGGCCACTGCGCCGGGCTCCTTGGCGAAGACGGTCTGGTAGCGGCGCACATCGTCGGCGCTGTCGCCATGCTCGATATAGGGCGGCAGCGGCACATGGCCATGCTGCTCCAGCAGCGCGAAGGGATCGCCAGACAGGCGCAGGTGGAACAGGCCATTGTCCGGCCCGCAGCGGCCCAGCACCTCGGCCTGGAAGGACCCGTCGGCAAAGCTCACGATGGCGCCGGCTTTGGGGCTCTTGCTGGCGCGCATGTGGGCCCAGACTTCGTGCGTGCCGGGCAGCACGCGCTCCACCAGGGCCTCCACCGCGCCGCCGCTGGCCTTGGCGCCATACAGCCGCGCCTTGATCACCTTGGTGTTGTTGAACACCAGCAGATCGCCGGGGTTCAGCAACTCGGGCAGTTCGCGGAACACGCGGTCCACCAGGGCGGCCGCGCGGCCGTCAAGCAGGCGCGAGGCGCTTCGCTCGGCGGCGGGGTGCTGGGCGATCAGCTCGGGCGGCAGCTCGAAATCGAAGTCGGCAACCGTGTAGCGGGCGGGAGTGGACATAAGGGGGGTTGAGGGCCGGACAGACCCGTGCCAAACGCTGGGGGCAGGATTGTCACATGGCCGCCCACTCCCCCTCGGGCCACCGCCCTACTGGCCCCGGCGACGCCCCAGCAGAAAGCCCACCGCCCCAAGCCCGGCCAGCGCCAGCGCATAGTTCGGCGACTCCTGCTCAGCCCGAGCCTCGGCGGCGGACTGCGCGCCGGCCTTGTTGTTGTCAACGCGGCTCTGCGCCGTGAAAGACTGCGGGGATTCGAGGCCCGTGGTTGACACCAGGGCCGTGTCCCCGGCCGCCGCCCATGCAGCGCCGGCCATCGTGAGGGCCGCCATGACGATCAGTTTCCGAACTGCCAACGCTCGCATAGATACCTCCCGGTAGAACAAACAGATGGTTTCTACCGATAGCGGATTGCATATCTCATGCCAGGCCGGTTACCCCCGGATTCAGGCCCGAAACAGCCATGACGGCAGGCTTTTGCGCACCGGCTTGACGCAAGGCGCTCGCAAGGGCGGCAGGGAGCGGCCATTTTTGTGCGCCGCAACAAAGGGCTATTTGCGCTGGCAGGCCGGCGGATTGGTCATGCCGAAGGACAGCAGGTTGCCGCCGTTGATGGTGCAGCTGTAGTCCTTGCCATCGCGGCCGCGCAGGATGGCATAGGTGTTGGTGCCCGAGGTGGTGCGCGACTGCAGCTTCAGATCGGCCGGTGCCAGGCCCAGGGTGCCAGCCGATTCGGCGATGACGCGTTCGTCGCTGAGCATATTGGTGCTGCCGGCGACCGTTGAGCAGCCGGCCATCTGCAGCAGCAGAAGGGTGGCGCCGGCGGCGAGTGTCAGTGAGCGTGCGAGGCGTGTTGTTTTCATGGGTTCGGAGACTTCCTGCTTGATGAGGGTGGATGCTGCAAGGCGAGCGCGAGCAGGCAGACGATCAGCAGCACCGAGTACTCCGAACCGTTGCGACCCAGGCCCACGACGAACCAGCCCGCCTGCGCATGCACCAGTGCAATACCCATGGCGTAAAGGCCGGCCAGCACCAGGCACAGCGGCGGCACCCAGCGGCCCAGCACCAGCAGCACGGGGCCGACGATCTCCAGACCGGTGATGACTATGGCCAGCGCCATGCCGCCCGGCCAGCCCTGCCCCTGCAGCCAGAGGCCGAAGGGCTGGACCGCGCCGAACCAGGCCCGGGCCAGCCCATGCGCCGCGATCAGCCCCGCCAGCGTGAAGCGCAGCAGGGTCCAGGCCAGGGCCTGGCGTTGTTCGTGACGGAGCGGAAGCTGGAGCATGGGATGGCGATGGGATACTGGTGCTATGCCTGTGTGACAGCTTTTGCATCATCTCAAGCAGCGTCTCATGGGAGCAAACGGAACTTCTTGATGCTCAGGCTTAATTTCATTTGGCCTGGCCGCCAGCGATCGAGCACCGAGCTATGAACCCTCAACGCCTCCCCCCGCTGCCGGCGCTGCGCGCCTTCGAGGCCGCCGCCCGGCATATGAGCTTCGCGCGCGCGGCCAGCGAGCTGCATGTCACGCCCGCCGCGGTCAGCCACCAGATCAAGCAGCTGGAGCAGTGGCTGGGCCTGTCGCTGTTCCGGCGCAGCGCCAATGGCGTGCTGCTGACGGCCGCCGGCAGCGACTACGCGCTGCGCATCCGCGACGCCTTCGAGCGCCTGGTCAGCACCAGCTGCGCGGTGCGTGATCATCAGCAGCGGCCGGTGGTCAGGATTCGCACCCAGTTCAGTGTCGCCGCCCTGTGGCTGACGCCCCGCGTGGCGGCGCTGAGTCGCCAGCGCCCCGAAGTCGAGATCCGCCTGATCGCCGCGCTGCACCGCGCCAGCGGCGGCATGAACGCCGATATCGGCATCTACTTCCGGCGCGACGATCTGCCCGGCCACAGCCAGCTGCCGCTGCTGACCGGCCAGTTTCGCGCCTATGCGGCCCCGTCGCTGATCGGCCGCGCCCAGGACCTGCGACCGGCCGATGTCGCGGCGCTGCCGCTGCTGCACCTCAGCGCCGAAGACCGGGGCTGGCCCTCACCGGGCTTTGCCGAGTGGTTCGAGCAGGCCGGCGTCGCGGTGCCGGCCGCCCTGCCCGGCCTGCGCTTCAATCTCGCGCATCTGGCGGCCTCGGCCTGCCTGCTCGGCGCGGGCGTGGCGCTGCTGCCGGACTATCTGTGCGGCGACGCGCTGCGCCAGGGCAGCCTGGTGCCCATCCCCGGCCCGGCCTTGGACGCGCCCCACCCCTACTTCCTGATGTGCAAGGACGAACCGGACGAGGCCGTGGCCTGGGTGCGCGATGCGTTGCTGCGCGATGCCAGCGACGCGGCGTCTCACTGCCAGCGCGCGCCCTGACGCAGGAGCTCGGCGATACGGCCCCCGCTCTGCAGCTGGGCCAGGCCGGTATCGAAGGCCGCCGCCATGCGCTCGGTTTCCGTGCGGCCCTTGGCGAACACCGTGTACAGCGGCACCTCGCTGAGCGCCGGCTCCAGCCAGACCAGGCGGGCGGCCTGCTCGCGCAACTCGGTATCCAGCAGATGGAAGGCCACGCCCTTGTCGATCAGGGCCAGCTCGACCCGACCAGCCAGCAGCTTGCGCAGATTGGCCAGGTCGTCGACGGCCGGGTCCACCGTCAGCCGCGCGCGCTCGAAACGCTCGGGATTGGCATAGCCCAGCACCGTGCCGACGCGCAGGCCGGCCAGCTGCGACAGCTCGTCGACCTTCAGGCCGCTGCCGGCGCGCGCCATGAAGCCGATCCGGTTGATCAGGCCCAGGTCGCGCGGGAAGCGCATCGTGGCGGCCCGCTCGGGGCTGTGCCAGGTGCCGATCACGCCGTCGTGCAGGCCCTGGCGAAACTCCGACAGCGCCCGCGCCCAGGGCCGGAACGCCAGGCTCATGGTCCAGCCCGAGCGCTCCAGCGCCGCGCGGGTGATCGCGCAGGCGATGCCGCCCCCGGGCAGGGTGGCCGAGGTATAGGGCGGAAACTCGGTGGCCACCAGGCGGGCATGCGGCGGCGCACTGCGTGCCGCAGACGGCAGCAACGCCGCACCGGCCGTCAGTGCCAGCGCCGCGATCTGCCGCAGGCCGTCCCGACGCGAACTACTCATCACACAATCCCCAACGATTTGTGCGGCAAGCGTAGCGGAAGTTGATGAAAGCTCGCGGTCAGCGCGCCACATCAAAGCGCCGGAAGCGGACCGATGCCACGAACCGGCTCACAAGGGCTCGACCGTCACCGCCACCTTGGGGTGCGCCTGGCCGCCGCGGATCACGCCGCGCAGCGGTGCGACGTCGGCATAGTCGCGACCCCAGGCCAGCGTCACATGGTCGAGGCCCACCGGGATGTTGTTGGTCGGGTCCAGCGCCAGCCAGCCCTGCTCGGGGCACCAGACGGCCGCCCAGGCATGCGAGGCGTCGGCGCCGACCAGCTTGGTCTTGCCCTCGGGCGCCCGGGTCAGCAGGTAGCCGCTCACATAGCGGGCCGCCAGGCCCAGCGAGCGACAGGCGCCAATCATCACATGGGCAAAATCCTGGCAGACGCCGCGCTTGAGCGCCAGCGCCTCGGTCGCCCGGGTGCCGACATGGGTGGCCAGCGGCTTGTAGGCGAACTGGCGGTAGATCAGTTGCATCAGCGCCAGCGCGCCCTCGGCCAGCGGCCGGCCGGGCCTGAAGGCCTGGCGGCCGAAGGCGGCCAGCGCGGCGTCGCGCGGCACGAATTCCGAGGCCAGCGTGAACTCCACCGCCTCG
>NZ_JAQOWX010000026.1:0-25637 GCF_028462495.1 Paucibacter sp. XJ19-41 | reverse complement strand
GGCCAGCGTGAACTCCACCGCCTCGCTGCGCACCGCGCCGGCGTGGTAGCGCAGCGACTCGGCCACCGCTTCCCAGGCCGGGCTGGCCAGCGGATCGATGGGCGGCGGCGCGCTCAGTCCCACCTCGAAGCCGCTGCAGACCGCCAACCGCTCATGCACCTGGGCATGGCTGAACACCAGACGCGCATTGCCCCAGGGGTCGGTGCTGAACAGCTCGGGCGGCACCTCGGCGGCCGGCCAGCCATCGGGCGCCGGCTCCACCGTCAGCCGCCAGCCGCGCACCTGCTGCTGCGCCGTGCTGCGCGGGCTCAGGCAGGCCAGGTGGTGGGCCAGCTCGACCGGCGAGTCATAGTCGTAGACCGTGTCGTGCTGGACCCGCAGCCAGCGCTCGGGGGCGGCGATCGCAGCGGTGCTGGGCGCGCTCATTGCCACACCCGCTGGTCGTGCGTGCCCACATGAGAAAACAGCTTGCGGCCCAGCGCCACCGACAGGGCCTGCGCCTGCTCGCTGCAGCCCTGCAGCTGGGCCACCAGCTCGGGGTAGGCGCCGGCGGCATCGGGCGTGCACAGGCGCTCCAGCAGCCACTCGTCGGGCTGCGGCAGCGGCGCGACGACCTCGGCGGCCCAGCCCAGCTCATGGCGCGCCAGCTTGACGAAGCGGCCACGCAGCGTGCGTGCGACCCAGGCCAGCGAGCGCGGGTTGTCGGTGTCCTGCACCAGCAGATGCAGCAGCGGCGGCACCTCGCGGCGGGCCTGGAACTTGGCGCGGTAAGTCATCGTCGAATCGAACAAGCCTAGCAAGAGCATGAAACCTTCGTCGCTGCGCTGCAGGCCGCGCTCGAAGCCGGCGGCCAGCGCATGGGCGAGAAAGTCCAGGCGCTCGACCTGGCGGCCGACGCTGAGCAGGCGCCAGCCGTCGTCGCGCGTCATGCGGTCGGTCTGGGCGCCGGTGATCGCGGCCAGATGGGTGGCGGCGCGCGCCAGCAGGCCCAGTGCATCGGCGCGCGGGTCGGCCGCGCCCTTGTCCAGCACCGCCTTCATATGCTGGCTGAAGTGGTCGCCGACCTCATGGATCAGTTTCCAGTGCTCGGTCGACAGGCGCTCGCGCAGGGTCTGGCCGCAGGACTGCAGGGCGCGCAGGTTCCAGGCCACGCTGGTCGAGGCCTTGGTGTCGGCCAGCGCATGCAGCAGCGAGCGCTCGAAGACGCGCGGCGCCTGCTCGGCCGCCGGCACGCTCTCGCCGACCAGGCCATGGCGGCGCGCCAGCTCGTCCAGCAAAGGCAGCAGCTCTGCGGCGCGGTCGTCGCGCGCGGCGGTGGCCAGGGCCTCCAGGCTCAGCTTGGCCAGGCGCACGCTGTTCTCGGCCCGCTCGGTGTAGCGGCCCAGCCAGAACAGGTTCTCGGCCGAGCGGCTGGTGACGGTCCAGTGCGCGCCGGTCAGGTCGGCTGCGGTCAGGGGCTTGGGCAGCAGGCTGGTGGTGTCGATCTCGTCCTCGGTGCGCACCCAGGTGTCGGCGCTGGCGCTGCCATTGCGCATAGACAGCCAGGGATCGGCGCCGCCGTCGCGTCGGCTCGCCACCCGGGTCAGCGCGCCGGGCATCACATGCCAGCTGCCGGCCCCATCGGCCACCGCGAAGACGCGCAGCACCGCATCGCGCGGCTGCAGATGGCCGTCGCGCCAGACCGGGGTCTCCGAGGGCCGCAGCCGCGCCTGCAGGGTATGGGCGGCCGGGTCGGCGGCGATGCGGGCCCGCAGCGCGGCGCGCTCGCTGGCGCTCAGCGCGGCCACCGCCTTGGGCGCGAAGCCTTGGGTGGTCTCGCTGGCCGGAAAGGTCGGCGCGACCACATAGTCATCGAGCTGGTCCTCGTGGGCGCGCCAGGCGGCGTCCTCGCCGCACCACCAGGCCGTGGTGGCCGGCAGCAGCAGCTCCTCGCCCAGCAGCTCGCGGGCCACGGCTGGCCAGAAGCCGGCCAGGCCGGGGCTCTCCAGCCAGCCCGAGCCGGGCGCATTGGCGAGCACCACGCCGCCGGCGCGCAGCGCCTGCAGCAGGCCCGGCACGCCCAGCGTCGAATCGGAGCGCAGCTCCAGCGGGTCCAGGTAGTCGTCGTCAACCCGGCGCAAGAGCACATGGACCGGCTCCAGCCCGTGCAGCGTCTTCAGGAACACGCGGTTATCGCGCACCGTCAGGTCGCCGCCCTCGACCAGGCTGATGCCCAGGTAACGGGCCAGGAAGGCGTGCTCGAAATAGGTTTCGTTGTGCGGGCCCGGCGTCAGCAACGCGACGCGCGAGCGCTCGCCCTCGGGCGACAGCCGCATCAGCCCCTGCAGCAGGGCCTGGAAGCTGGCCCCCACGCGCTGTACCGAGAGCTCGCGAAAGGCCTCCGGGAACTGCTGGGCCACGATCAGCCGGTTTTCCAGCATATAGCCCAGTCCCGAGGGCGCCTGCGTGCGCTGGCCCACCACCCACCACAGACCGTCCTCGCAGCGCGCCAGATCGAAGGCCACGACATGCAGGTGCACGCCACCGGGCGGCTGGCAACCGTGCATGGGGCGCAGGTACTGCGGGTGGGCGAACACCAGCGAGGGCGGCAGCAGGCCGGCATCGAGCAGGCGGCGCTCGCCATAGACATCGGCCAGGGTTTTGTTGAGCAGATGGGCGCGCTGGATCACGCCGCGCTCGATGCCCTGCCACTCGTCGGCATCGACCAGCATCGGCAGCAGCTCCAGCGGCCAGACCCGCGCCGAGGTCTCGCCCGACATGCCTTCGCTATAGACGTTGTAAGTGGCCCCGTCCTCCTGGACGCGGCGCTGCACGCGGGCAGCGCGGGCCTCCAGGTCCTGCCAGCCCGCGACGCCGGTGGCCTGGAAAAAGCGCTGCCACAGCGGCGACATCTCGGCGGTGCCGGCAGCGGCGGCGGAGCTCAGGCGGCCACGCAGCTCGTCGTGGTGGCCGGGTTTGCCGCGCAAGGCGGCGGCAGCGGCCAAGGCGACCGCATCGGGGAGGAGTTCGTCTTCGGGCAGCAGGCTGGATTGCTGCGCCCGGGCGCTGAATAGACTGGAGGACATATGCGCATCATGCCCTGTGGGCGGCCCGCCGGGGATGGCGGGCCGCCTGTTCGGGGGTCAACGGATTCAACGGCCGACCCGGCGCAGGTCCAGCGTGAACGGGAATTCCAGGCTGCGCTGCGGCGGCCGGGCGTCCACCGTGCCGGGCGTGTGGCCCAGCGCCGAAAAGCGCGACAGGCGCCGGCTCTCGGCCTCGTAGCTGTTGACCGGCAGGGTCTCGTAGCTGAGGCCGCCCGGGTGCGCAACGTGGTACTGGCCGCCGCCCAGCGAGCGTTTCATCCAGGTGTCGACCAGATCGAAGGTCAGCGGCACATGGACGCCGATGGTCGGGTGCAGGGCCGAGGGCGGGTGCCAGGCCCGGTAGCGCACGCCGGCCACATACTCGCCGACCCGGCCGGTGGGCTGCAGCGGCAGCGTGATGCCGTTGACGGTGACGCGGTGGCGCGGCTCGACCAGGCCCGTCACCTTGACCTCGATGCGCTCCAGCGAGGAGTCGACATAGCGCACCGTGCCACCGGCCGAGCCCTCCTCGCCCATCACATGCCAGGGCTCCAGCGCATTGCGCATCTCCATGTGCACGCCGGCCACGCTGATCTCGCCGGCCTTGGGGAAGCGGAACTCGTAGTGCGGCGCGAACCACTGCGCATCGAAGCCGTAGCCGGCCCGGCCCATGTCCTCGATGACGTCGTCGAAATCCATCTTGACGAAGCTGGGCAGCAGGAAGCGGTCATGCAGCTCGGTGCCCCAGCGCACCAGCGGCGCGCGGTAGGGGTCCCTCCAGAAGCGCGCTACCAGCGCGCGCAGCAACAGCTGCTGGACGATGCTCATGCGCGCATGCGGCGGCATCTCGAAGGCGCGCAGCTCCAGCAGACCCAGGCGGCCGGTCGAGCTGTCGGGCGAGTAGAGCTTGTCGATGCAGAACTCGCTGCGATGGGTGTTGCCGGTCACATCGACCAGCACATTGCGCAGCGAGCGGTCCACCAGCCAGGGCAGCATCGCATCGCCATAGACCGCCTTGCTGCGCTCGATCTCGCCCAGCGCAATCTCGAGCTCGCGCAGCTGGTCGTTGCGGGCCTCGTCGACGCGCGGGGCCTGGCTGGTCGGGCCGATGAACATGCCCGAGAACAGATAGCTCAGGCTTGGATGGTTGTGCCAGTAGGCCAGCAAGGAGGCCAGCAGATCGGGCCGGCGCAGAAAGGGCGAATCGGCCGGCGTGGCGCCGCCCATCACGAAATGGTTGCCGCCGCCGGTGCCGGTGTGGCGGCCATCGAGCATGAATTTCTCGGTCGAGAGCCGGGTCTTCCAGGCTGCGTCGTAGAGGAATTCGGTGTGCGCGACCAGCTCGCCCCAGTTGTGGGCCGGGTGGATATTGACCTCGATGACGCCGGGGTCGGGTGTGACCTGCAGCATCTTCAGGCGCGGGTCGCGCGGCGGCGGATAGCCCTCCAGCACGATCTTGACGCGCTGCTCGGCGGCTGTGGCCTCGACTGCGGCCAGCAGCTCCAGATAGTCCTCCAGTTTTTGCAGCGGCGGCATGAAGACATAGAGCACGCCGCTGGCCTGGCCGACTTTCTCGGCCTTCGGGCCGCTGGCGCGGCGCGGGTCACGCACCTCGACGCACAGAGCGCTGCGGGTGATCCAGTGGGCGCTCTGGAAGCGTTCGGGGCGCTGGCTCAGCGGCACGGCGCTGCCTGAGGCGGCAGATGCGGTTGGCGCGGCCGGTGGCAGCCCATGGCCCGGTGCCGGCCAGGCCGGGAAGGTCGGTGTCTGCGCGCGCAGCTGGGCAGCCGCCGGCAAGGCGTCGCGCGGCGCGAACGGGTCCTGCTCGATATGGAAGGGGAATTCCGCCTCGCTGACCCAGGGCAGCGAATCCAGCGGCAGGCGGTAGCCCATCGGCGAGTCGCCGGGAAACAGATACATGCGTTCGTCGCGGAAGAACCAGGGGCCGCTGATCCAGGGCGCGCCGGCCAGGCCGGGTGCATCGCCCTTCTTGATCGGCAGCACATAGCCGACCACATGGTCCAGGCCCTGAGCGAAGACACGGCGCAGCCGGCTGCGCTCCATTTCGTCGTCGAGCCTGGACTCGAAGGGGTCGACATTGACCGGCAGGCGGCGCTCGCGCCACAGGTAGTACCAGGTGTCCTCGTAGCCGGGTTGAACGAAGCCGTCATCCAGGCCCAGGCGCGTCGCCAGGCCCTGCATGAAGCGCTGGGCATCGGCACTGGTGTAGGCATGGGGATCGCGCTCGTCGGCGATCAGGGTCGGGTCTTGCCAGCAGGGCTCGCCGTCGGCGCGCCAGAAGATGGACAGCGCCCAGCGCGGCAGCTGCTCGCCCGGGTACCACTTGCCCTGGCCGAAATGCAGAAAGCCGCCCTGCCCGTATTCGGCGCGCAGGCGCTGCAGCAAGGCCTGGGCGTAGCTGCGCTTGGTCGGGCCCAGCGCGTCGATATTCCATTCGGCACCGTCGCGGTCGTCGACCGAGACAAAGGTGGGTTCGCCGCCCATGGTCAGGCGCACATCGCCGGCCAGCAGCTCCGCATCGACCTGCTCGCCGAGCTGCAGCACCTCGGTCCACTGTTCCTCGGTATAGGGCTTGGTGACGCGCGGCGACTCCCAGATCCGGGTGACGCTCATCTCGTGGCCGAACTCGACCTCGCACTTGTCCACCGCGCCGCTGATCGGCGCGGCGCTGGAGGGCTGGGGCGTGCAGGCCAGCGGGATATGACCCTCGCCGGCGAACAGTCCGGATGTGGGATCCAGGCCCACCCAGCCGGCGCCGGGCAGGAAGACCTCGCACCAGGCATGCAGATCGGTGAAGTCGACCTCGGTGCCGCTGGGGCCGTCGAGCGCCTTCTGGTCGGGGGTCAGCTGGATCAGATAGCCGGAGACGAAGCGCGCGGCCAGGCCCAGATGGCGCATCAGCTGCACCATCAGCCAGCCCGAGTCGCGGCAGGAACCGGAGGCCTTAGCCAGCGTCTCCTCGGGCGTCTGCACGCCGGGCTCCATACGTATCAGGTAGGAGATGTCCTGCTGCAGGCGCTGGTTCAGCATCACCAAAAAGTCGATGGTCGGTAGCGGCTCCCGGTCGATCCCGGCCAGATAGGCCGCGACCAGCGGCGTGGCTTCATCGGCGATCAGATAGGGCGCCAGCTCGGCGCGCTGCTCCGCTTCGTAAGTGAAAGGGAAGTGCTTGGCATGGGGCTCGAGGAAGAAGTCGAAGGGGTTGAACACCGACATCTCGGCCACCAGGTCGACCGTGACCTTGAACTCGCGGGTCTGCTCCGGGAACACCAGGCGCGCCAGATAGTTGGCGAAGGGATCCTGTTGCCAGTTGATGAAATGCCCCTCCGGCTCGACCCGCAGCGAGTACGAGAGGATGGGCGTGCGGCTGTGCGGCGCCGGACGCAGGCGCACGACCTGGGGGCCCAGGCTGATGCGCCGGTCATAGCGGTAATGCGTGACATGCTTGAGCGCGACGTGGATGGACAAGGCGATTCCTTTGAGGCTTTATGTGGGGGTCCGAGGCGCGGGTCAGGCCGCCGGCATCAGGAAGTCGCGGCTGATGCCCGCACCCAGTTCGCCGACGCGGTTCAGGAACTGATCAAGAAACTCGTGCATGCCGCCGGCCAGGATCTCGTCGATGCGGCCATAGGCCAGCTCGGCGTGCAGTCGCCCGGCCTGGCGCTGGGTTTCGCCGGAGTGTTCGTTGGCCACCCGGTCGAGGTTGTCGACCAGGCGCGACAGGCAATGGGCCAGCGAGCGCGGCATATTGCTGCGCAGTATCAGCAGCTCGGCCACCTTCTCGGGCTGGATCACATTGCTGTAGACCTTGCGGTAGATCTCGAAGGCCGAGACCGAGCGCAGGATGGCCGACCAGTGATAGAAGTCGTAGGCGCTGCTGCCGGCGCCGCCCTCGGGCGCCTGGAACTTGACGTCCAGCAGGCGGGCCGTGTTGTCGGCCCGCTCCAGAAAGGAGCCGATGCGCAGAAAGTTGAAGGCCTCGTCCTGCAGCATGGTGCCGACAGTGACCCCGCGCGACAGATGCGAGCGGAACTTGACCCACTCGAACAGCGCCGAGGGATCGCGCAGCAAGAGGCCATCGGCGATCAGGCGCTTGAACTCCAGCCAGGTCTGGTTGGTGGTCTCCCAGGCCTCGGTGGTCAGCGCGCCTCGCACCGCGCGGGCGTTCTCGCGGGCCGCGCGCAGGCAGCTGATGATGGACGAGGGGTTGCGCTCGTCGCGCACGATGAAGTCCTTGACCCGCTTGGCGTCGATCTCGCCATAGCGGTCCAGGTAGTCCTGGGTGAGCTCCGAGATTGACAAGAGAGCGCGCCAGCCCTGCTCGGCCACCTCGGGCGATTGCGGCAGCAGCGAGGTCTGGTAGTTGACGTCCAGCATGCGCGCGGTGTTCTCGGCTCGCTCCATATAGCGGGCCAGCCAGAACAGATGATCGGCGGTTCTTGACAGCATTGCTCAGTCCTCCAGGACCCAGGTGTCCTTGGTGCCACCGCCCTGGCTGCTGTTGACCACCAGCGAGCCCTCCTTCAGCGCCACCCGGGTCAGGCCGCCCGGCACCATCTGCACCGTGCTGCCCGACAGCACAAAGGGTCGCAGATCAATATGACGGGGCGCTATGCCCGAGTCGACAAAGGTCGGGCAGGTGGACAGGCTCAGGGTCGGCTGGGCGATGTAGTTGGACGGCTTGGCCAGCAGCTGGGCGCGGAAATCGGCGATCTCCTGCTGCGTGGCGGCCGGGCCGACCAGCATGCCGTAGCCGCCGGCGCCATGCACCTCCTTGACGACCAGCTCGCCCAGATGGTCCAGCACATAGGACAGGTCGTCCTTGTCGCGGCACAGATGGGTGGGCACATTGTTCAGGATGGGCTTCTCGCCCAGGTAGAACTCGACCATCTTGGGCACATAGGGGTAGATGGACTTGTCGTCGGCGATGCCGGTGCCCACGGCGTTGGACAGGGTCACATTGCCGGCCTTGTAGGCGGCGATCAGGCCCGGGCAGCCCAGCGTGGAGTCGGCGCGGAAGACCTGGGGGTCGAGGAAGTCATCATCGAGCCGGCGGTAGATCACATCGACCCGCTTCGGCCCGCGCGTCGTGCGCATGAAGACGCAGTCCTTGTCGACGAACAGGTCCTGGCCCTGCACCAGCTCGACGCCCATCTGCTGGGCCAGGAAGGCATGCTCGAAATAGGCCGAGTTGTACATGCCCGGCGTCAGCACGACCACGGTGGGATCGACCACGCCCTGCGGCGCCACGCTGCGCAGGGTCTCCAGCAGCAGGTCCGGGTAATGGGCGACCGGCGCGATGCGGTGCTGCGAGAACAGCTCGGGAAACAGCCGCATCATCATCTTGCGGTTTTCCAGCATGTAGGACACGCCGGAGGGCACGCGCAGATTGTCTTCGAGCACGTAGTAGCTGCCCGAGCCATCCGGGTTGGCGGCCCGCACGATGTCGACGCCGGCGATGTGCGAGTAGATGTTCTTGGGCACCGCCACGCCCATCATCTCGGGCCGGAACTGCGCATTGCGCAGGATCTGTTCGGCCGGCACGATGCCGGCCTTCAGGATGGCCTGCTCGTGATAGACATCGTGGATGAACCGGTTCAGCGCGGTGACGCGCTGGCGCAGGCCGGCTTCGAGCTCGCGCCACTCATGGGCCGGGATCACCCGCGGGATCAAATCGAAGGGGATCAGGCGCTCGGTGCCTTCGCCGCCATCCTTATCACCGTAGACCGCGAAGGTGATGCCGACACGGCGGAAGATCAGCTCCGCCTCCTCGCGCCGCGCATACATGGTCTCGACCGGCTGCTGGGCCAGCCAGCGTTCATAGGCCTGGTACTGCGGGCGCACCCGGGCGTCGCCGCCATGCATCTCATCGAAACCGGATCTCATCGAGGCTCTCCTCTCCCGGGATACAGAGCAATAAGCGCACCAGCTTTGAGCCGGGGGCGGTGCACCAAGAGCCGCTGCGGCGCGCCGTCGATGCACCAGGGCGGGGCGCGCCCGGTCAATCAGGCGGCGGCCGCACTGGCACCAAGGATGCGCTCCAAGGCCGCGCCCAGGCTGGCCACGGTGCGATCGGGCTGGTGCAGCTTGTCCAGGCCGAACAGACCGATGCGGAAGGTCTTGAAGTCCGGGCCCTCGTCGCACTGCAGCGGCACGCCGGCAGCGCTCTGCACGCCCTCGGCCAGAAAGGCCTTGCCGCTGTGCAGGCCGTCGTGGTCGGTGAAGCTGACCACCACGCCCGGGGCCTGGAAGCCTTCGGCCGCGACGCTGCGCAAGCCCTTGGACTGCAAGAGCGCGCGCACCCGCTGGCCCAGTGCCAGCTGCTCGTCGCGCAGACGCTCGAAGCCGTAGGCGCGGGTCTCCAGCATCACATCGCGGGTGCGGGTCAGCGCATCGGTCGGCAAGGTGGCGTGATAGGCATGGCCGCCACCCTCGTAGGTCTCCATGATCTGCAGCCACTTCTTCAGATCGGCAGCGAAGCTGGTACTCGTCGTGGCATCGATCTGCGTCCGGGCCCGCTCGCTGAGCATCACGAAAGCACAGCAGGGCGAGCCGCTCCAGCCCTTTTGCGGCGCGCTGATCAGCACGTCGACGCCGGTGGCCTGCATATCCACCCAGGCCGCGCCCGAGGCGATGCAGTCCAGCACGAACAGCGCACCGACCTCATGGGCCGCCTCGGCCACCGCGCGCAGATAGCTGTCGGGCAGCAGCAGGCCGGCGGCGGTCTCGACATGGGGCGCGAACACGATCTCGGGCCGCTCGTTGCGTATCGTCGCCACCACCTCCTCGATCGGCGCCGGCGCAAACGCCGCCTGCCGGGCGCTGGTGACAGGTCTTGCCTTCAGCACCAGCTGCTCGGCCGGGATCTTGCCCATCTCGAAGATCTGGGTCCAGCGGTAGCTGAACCAGCCATTGCGTATCACCAGGGTCTTGCGGCCGCTGGCGAACTGACGCGCCACCGCCTCCATGCCGAAAGTGCCGCTGCCCGGCACGACGATGGCCGAGCGGGCGCGATAGACCTCCTTGAGCACAGCGGAGATGTCACGCATCACCCGCTGGAACTTCTGCGACATATGGTTCACCGCACGGTCGGTGAACACCACCGAGTATTCGAGCAGGCCGTCGGGGTCGACGTCGGGGAGAAGTCCGGGCATGGGGCATCCCTTTGTTGCGACAGTGGGAAGACCAGCTTATCACCGGGCGATCAAGCGGCCATCAGCCAGACGCGCCGGGCCGCGGTTCCATCAGTGCCCGCCGGAAGTTGCGTCGCATGAACCAGAACATGAAGAGCTGCAGCGGATTGCGATTGCCCCAAGGCCGCCAGGTCCTGATGAGCTGGTTGCGATAGGCATCGAAGTGCAGTCCGCGCGGTGCCACCACCACATCGCCGCGCCCCAGCAGCAGCTTGACGGCATTGGCACAGGCCACGCCGGCGGCCAGTTCGATGCCGATGGCCGTGGACGGCACCCGCTTGTTGAAAAGGTCCACCGCACGCGGCGCCACCAGATAGTGGCGCTGCTGCATGGACGGTGAGACGCCCACGATGAATTTCAGGATCTGGTCCTCGAAGCTATGACCATCCAGACAGAAGTAGTCCTCGAAGCTCATGCCATCGGGGCGGAACGCCAGCAGCGCCGTGCCCATGCCCATGGGCGCGGCTGTAACGGCCGGGATGCCCAGCTCGCGGCAGCGCGCAAAGACCTTGCGCCTGATGGCCAGCGAGAAGATGTCCAGGCTGTCCACATAGAGGTCGGCGCCCTTCAGGAACTCGTCGATATTGCCCTCATCGATACCGTCCGGCATCGTGCGAAGCTGCACATCGGGGTTGATGTCGGCCAGGGTCTGCGCCATCGTGGCCAGCTTGGTCCGCCCCATGGTCGACGCGAAGGCGCCGGCCTGCCGGTTCATATTGGGCCAGTCGAACACATCCAGATCCGAGATCGTGAAGCGCCCGATCCCCAGGCGTGCCAGCGTGATCGCATGGTTGCCGCCCACACCGCCCAGCCCGCCGATGGCGACCCGACAGCCTCGCAGGCGCTGCTGCTCGGCCTCGGTGAACCAGCCGATATTGCGAGAGAAGGCGTTCTCGTAGCAAAAGGCCTGTGCGTCAACGCTTGTCATGAATGCTCCCGGCAAGAAGGCCTGTTGTCTTCGGCTTGAGTGCCCAGCCTCTTGCGCGCCGACTCTAGTGAGCTGCGATCAAACGCCCATCCCCCGAAAGTCGGAGATCGGCAGCCGGAGGCTCAGCAAGGCGGGGTTGGCGTGCGCTATGTCACGCCGGCCGATGCTGGAAGCGCTCTGATAGTCTGGCGCCGTGATCACTGACGACCGGGAGTCGCCCATGCCCCTCAAGACTTTTCTGCGCCCCTTGCTGCCCCTGTTGGGCGCGGCCTGGCTGCTGTCCGGCTGCGCGTCGGGCGGCGGATCAAACGCCTCCGTCGGCGGCACTGCCACTTATCGCGAGCGCATGATGCTGCCCCCGGGCGCCGTGTTCGAGGCCAGGCTGCTCGATGTGTCGCTGGCCGATGCGCCGTCGGTGACGCTGGGCAGCACCCGCGTTGTCGACCCCCGCGTGCCGCTGAGTTTCTCGATTGCCTATGACCCGGCCCGCATCCAGGCCCGCCACCGCTACATCGTCAGCGCCTCGATCCGGCTCAATGAGCAGCTGCTATTCATCACCGACACCGCCCACCCGGTGCTGGGCGACAGCGGCGTGCAGCAGGTCGAGTTGTTGCTCAAGCGGGTGGAGCCGGCGCGGCCGTAGATGCAAGAAGAAAAAGGCCGACCCGGCTTGCACCGGATCGGCCCTGCATGAGCTTGCGACCGAGGGTTTAGATGCCGCCGGTGCCAGTGGACAGGATGGCGCCATCCACACCCAGCGCCCAGCCGGTGCGGCCGTCAACGAAGAACACCTCGTTCAGCGCCTTCTGCGTGCCCGAGAACTGCGGGGTCCAGGTCTTGCCGCCGTCACGCGTCAGCAGGATGGTGCCATTGCTGCCGGCAATCCAGCCCTGCTGGGCATCAAGGAAGCGGATGCTGCTCAGCGTTGCATTGGTGGCCAGCAGCACGCGCGTCCAGCTCGCACCGGCGTCGCCGGACTTCAGCAGCGTGCCATCGCCACCGACCACCCAGGCGGTGCTGGCATCGGTGAACACGACGCGGTTCAACGCCACACCGGTGCCGCTGAAGCGCGCGGTCCAGGTCTTGCCACCGTCGTCGGTGCTGAGGATGCGGCCGTTCTGTCCGATCACCAGGCCCTTGCTCGGGCTGGCAAACTGCAAGCCGGTAAGGCCCTCCGCCATATCGGCCTTGTGGCTCCAGCTCAGGCCGCCGTCCGCGCTGGTCAGCAGCACCGACTTGCCGCTGTAGCTGTTATCCGCATAGTCGCGGGCCAGTGCATAGCCGTTGTTCTCATCGACGAAATGAAAGGCGCTGATCGAGATGCGACCAGCCAGCGGTGTGGCCCAGGAAGCACCACCATCGGTGCTGCGGTAGACCTTGCCGTCGCCAGCCAGCAGCCAGCCCTTGCTCGCCGAGATGAACTGGAAGCTGCTCGCGCCATAGGCGGGCGTGGCCAGGTTCTTGATCTTCACGGTCCACTCGGTGCCGCCGTTAACGGTCTCCTGCAACTCGCCGCTGGCATTCAGACCCAGACCGCGCTTGGCATCGAAGAACCATGCGGCCACCATAGAGCGCTGGGCCACTTGCGGGTCAACACCGCCGACGGTGCGCCAGCTCAGCATGCCATCGGTGCTGAGATAGGCGTTATCGCCCTGGATCGACAGCCAGGCCTTGGCACCCAGGCGCTGCACATCGTTGCCCAGCTGAGTCGTCGGCACGGCAATGCGGTTCCAGGTGACACCGCCATCCTCGCTGAGGTAATGCTCGGCAGCGCTGTGATAGGTCTGACGGTACAGCACACCGTCATCCAGCACCTGCGCGCTGCCAGAGTTCCAGTTGCTGCTCGGCGGGGAGACGAGTTGGGTCCAGTTTCGTCCGCCGTCGACGCTGCGATAGATCTGACCATTGCTGACCAGATAGGCCTTGTTCGCATCGATAAAGTCGACCTTGCTTCCATAGCTGTTCATGCCGGCCAGGCCCTGGGCTTCATAGCTCTCCCAGCTAGCGCCGCCATTCAAGCTGCGCCAGATCAGCAACTTGTAGACATAGCGCTGGAGCGTGTAGTCGTAGTTCGAGGAGAAGTCATTGATCGCCAGCACATCCTTGCCGACCAGTTGGAACTGGTTCGAATAGCCGCTCGCGCCGCTCGGCACCACCGTCGCTGTCGCACCGCCATCGACCGATTTTTTCAAGGTATTGCCGGCGAAGCTCCATAGCGTGCCATCGGAGCCCGCCTCGCTCAGCGCGAACGCATGCTCGGTCCAGGTCGCGCCACCATCGGTGGTGCGGCGCACCTTGTGATTGCTGGACACCAGCGCTGTTTGCGCATCGATCACGTCCAGTCTGTTGCCATAGTCATAGCCGTCGTTGAAGCCGACCGCCTGCATCGTCCAGGTCTGGCCGCCATTGACGGTCCGCAGCAAGGCACCATGCGCGCCCAGCACCCAACCATGGTCGGCGTCGGCAAAAACTACCGCCCACAAGCGCGTGCGCACGCCGCTGTCCTGCTTGACCCAGGTCTTGCCGCCGTCGCTGGTCTTGAGGATTTCGCCGTTGTCACCCACCGACCAGCCGGTCTGCGCATCGAGAAAGAAGTAGTCCTCCCGGCTGGTGCCGGTCGGCCTCGGCTGCTGCCAGCACCAGCCACTGTCGGAAGCCCCGGAGCAGGCCAGACCGCGCACATGGGCGCGGTTGTTGACGCTGATCTGGAACTTGACCTCCTTGGAAGCACCGGCAGTGTTGCTGACCTTCAGGCTGACTTCGTAGTCGCCGACCTTGGCATAGTCATGCTTGGGGCTGGCCTCGGTGCTGCTGCTGCCGTCGCCGAAATTCCAGACAAAGCTCAGCCCCTGCAGCGCTGCGGCGCTGTTGCTGAACGCCGTGGCCGAGGCCACATCGCTGCTGGCGGCACCGCTGATGCTCAAAGTGTCCGGGATCGCCGTGGCAGGCACCGGCGTCGGGGTGGGCGTCCCACCACCATCACCGCCGCCGCCACAGGCGCTCAACAATATGCCGCTCAACAAACCAACGGCGCAGGCGCGCCGCACTCCCCAAGCTCCGCGCATCGCAGATCCCCCTCTTGTGTGAATTTGTAAGAACATAGGATTGTCCACGGACCGGCGCCTTCCGAATCGTGCGCGAACCCACCCTGATGGGGGATGCCGCAGGGCAGAATCCCGCCCATGCCCGAGGCCAGCCCCGCCACCCCCACCAGCGCATCCAAGCCCAAATCCGCCCCGCAAAAGGCCATGGAGAAGCTGGGCCTCGTGCGCGATATCGACCTGGCCTTGCATCTGCCGCATCGCTACGAGGACGAGACCCGCATCACGCCGATCGCCGAGGCGCGCGAGGGCGAGACGGTGCAGTGCGAGGGGGTGGTGATCGAGTGCCGGGTCGAACTGCGCGGGCGGCGTTCGCTGCTGGTGAAGATGGCGGATGACAGCGGCGAATGGCTGCTACTGCGCTTCATCCACTTCTACCCCTCGCATCAGAAGACCATGGCCGAGGGCCAGCGGCTGCGGGTGCGCGGCGAGCTGCGTGGCGGCTTCTTCGGGCGCGAGATGGTGCACCCGAGCTTCAAGACAGTCAGCGAGGACACCCCGCTGGCGCAAAGCCTGACCCCCGTCTACCCCAGCAGCGCCAGCCTGCCCCAGGTCTATCTGCGCAAGGCCGTGGCCTCGGGCCTGAAGCGCGCCGCGCTGGAGGAGCTGCTGCCGCCCGGCACGGTGCCGGCCCGGCTGCCCAGCCTGCGCGAGGCGCTGGACTTTCTGCATCACCCGCCACCGGCTGCGGGCCTGAGCACGCTGGAGGATCACAGCCACCCGGCCTGGCAGCGACTGAAGTTCGAGGAGCTGCTGGCCCAGCAGCTGAGCCAGCTGCGCGCCCAGCGCGAGCGGGCCCGGCTGAGAGCCCCGGCGCTGCGGGCCGCACGCGGCGGCCTGCATGAGCGGCTGCTGGCCACCCTGCCCTTCGGCCTGACCGGCGCGCAGCAGCGCGTCGGCGAAGAGATCGCGCAAGACCTGGCACGCCCCGCCCCGATGCACCGCCTGCTGCAGGGCGACGTCGGCTCGGGCAAGACCGTGGTGGCGGCGCTGGCGGCGGCGGTGGCCATCGACGCCGGCTGGCAGTGCGCGCTGATGGCGCCGACCGAGATCCTGGCCGAACAGCATTTCAAGAAGCTGCTCGGCTGGCTGGAACCGCTGGGGCTCCAGGTCGCCTGGCTGACCGGCAGCGTGAAGGGCAAGGCGCGGCAGAAGATGCTGGATGCGGCGGCGTCCGGAGAAGCCCAGCTGGTGATAGGCACCCATGCGGTGATCGAGGACAAGGTGGTATTCAAGAAGCTGGGCTTGGCCATCATCGACGAGCAGCACCGCTTTGGCGTCGCGCAGCGATTAGCCTTGCGCAAAAAGCTGGCCTCGCAGGCGCTAGAGCCGCACCTCTTGATGATGAGCGCGACACCTATACCGCGCACGCTGGCGATGACTTACTTCGCCGACCTCGATGTCTCGACCATCGACGAGCTGCCGCCCGGCCGCACGCCCATCGTCACCAAGGTGTTTGCCGACAGCAAGCGCGACAACGTGATCGCCAAGATCCGCGACGAGGTGGCCAAGGGGGCCCAGGTCTACTGGGTCTGCCCGCTGATCGAAGAGTCGGAGACCCTGGACCTGAAGAACGCGACCGAGACCCATGCGGAGCTGAGTGCCGCACTGGATGGTCAACTGGTCGGCCTGCTGCACGGCCGCATGGCACCTAGCGAGAAGGCAGCGGTGATGGCGCAGTTCAGCGCGGGGCACATGAGCGTGCTGGTGGCGACCACGGTGATCGAGGTCGGCGTCGATGTGCCCAATGCCAGCCTGATGGTGATCGAGCATGCCGAGCGTTTCGGCCTGAGCCAGCTGCACCAGCTGCGCGGCCGCGTCGGCCGGGGCGCAGTGGCCAGCGTCTGCGTGCTGCTCTACACCGGCCCGCTGTCGCCGACGGGCAAGGACCGGCTGCGCGCAATGGCCGAGACCAATGACGGCTTCGAGATCGCGCGCCGCGACCTCGACATCCGCGGCCCCGGCGAGTTCATGGGCGCCCGCCAGAGCGGCGCCGAGCTCTTGCGCTTTGCCGATCTGCAGGAGGACGCGCCGCTGCTGAAGGCGGCGCGCGAACTGGCACCCCAGCTGCTGGACCGCCACCCGGAAGCGGCAAGCCGGCAGGTGGAGCGCTGGCTGGGCTCGAAGGCGGAGTTTCTGAAGGCCTGAGCCTGCTTACTTCAGCTTGATCGCCCAGTACAGCAGCACCTCGGTGGCCGGCGTGTCCGCATTGGCAATCGGCAACTGGGGCTCGGCATTGATGGCATCCACCGTGCCCAGGCCCGAGATCACGCGACCGAACACCGCGTAGCCTGGTTCGGCTGCGCTCTTGTAGTCCAGGCCCGTATTGTTGACCGTGTTGAAGTAGAACTGGCTGGTGGCAGAGTCCGCCGCCGCCGTACGCGCCATCGCGATGGTGCCGCGCACATTCGACAGGCCGATATTGCTCTCCAGCTTGATCGCGGCACCGACACCCGGCTTGCCGACGAAGCCGGTCGTGAACCCACCGCCCTGCACGACGAAGTTGGGCACGACGCGATGGAAGATGGTGTTGCTGTAGTACCCGTCCTGCACATACTTCAGGAAGTTGGCCACCGTGATCGGTGCCTTGGCGGTTTCCAGCTCGATGACGATCTCGCCCTTGCTGGTCAGCATGCAGACGGTGTTGGCCGCTGGGCTGGCGGTCGATGCGGCAATGCCGGCCGCACTGCAGCTCGTTGTCGGCGCGGTCGGGTTGGGGTTCGGCTTGGGTTTGACACCTACATTGTTGTCATCACCACTGCCACCGCCGCCGCCACAGGCAGCCAGAAAAGTCAGGGCGCTTGTGGCGCACAGGGTCTTGATCAGATTCATGGTCTATGGGTCAGCTAGAAGCGATACCTGGAGAAGCGCCGCAGTATCGATGTTCGCGAGCAGCGGGCCTGTGGACACCCCCCATCAAGACTGCTATTCGCACAAACTTTACGAGCGCTTCACATGAACTCCAGGTTGTCAATCAACCTCGTCTGCCCCAGCCTGGCAGCCGCCAGCGCCACCAGCGGCTGCCCCTCGGCCGGCGCGCTCAAATCGAGGCGGCGGCGCAGCACCAGATAGTCGGGCGCCCAGCCGGCCGCTTGCAGCGCTGCCATGGCCTCGGCCTCGATGGCGGCGACATCGCGCTCGCCGCCTTGCCAGCGCGCGATCATGGCCTTCAGCGTGCGGCTCAGGCGCAGAGCCTCCTCGCGCTCGGCCTCGCTGAGATAGCTGTTGCGCGAGGACAGGGCCAGGCCCTGCTCGCTGCGCGTGGTCTCGCCGGCCAGGATCTCGATGGGCAGGGCCAGCTGGGCCACCATGCGGCGCAGCACCATCAGCTGCTGATAGTCCTTCTTGCCGAACACCGCCCAGCGGGGCTGCACGATGTTGAACAGCTTGGCCACGACGGTGCAGACGCCGGTGAAGAAGCCGGGGCGGAAATGGCCTTCGAGGATGTCGGCCAGCTCTGCCGGCGGCTGCACCTTGTAGCCCTGCGGCTCGGGGTAGAGCTCGGCCTCGTCGGGCGCGAACACATAGTCGCAACCAGCGCTTTCGAGCAGCTCGGCATCGCGCGCCAAGGTGCGCGGGTAGCGGTCGAAGTCCTCGTGCGGCGCGAACTGCAGGCGGTTGACGAAGATGCTGGCCACCACCGGGCCGTCCTGCGAGGCCGCCTTGGCCTGGCGCACCAGGGACAGATGGCCCTCATGCAGATTGCCCATCGTCGGGACAAAGGCGTTGGGGCGGCCGACCAGCGCCTGGCGCAGCTCCGCGACGGTGTGAATGACTTGCATCGCGCTCAATCAGTAGCTATGGAGTTGGTTGTCGGGAAAGGTCTGCGCCTTGACCTCGGCCAAATAGCGGCCCACCGCGTCCTGGATCGAGGCCGCGCCGGCCATGAAGTTCTTGACGAAGCGGGGCCGACGGCCCGGCGTGATGTCCAGCATATCGTGCAGCACCAGCACCTGGCCCGAACAGCCGACGCCGGCGCCAATGCCTATCACCGGCACGGGCGAGGCGGCCGTGATTTCGGCGGCCAGCGTGGCCGGCACCATCTCATAAAGCAGCATGGCCGCTCCGGCCTCGACCAGTTCCTGCGACTCGCGCTTGATGCGCGCGGCGCCGGCCTCGTCGCGGCCCTGCACCTTGAAGCCGCCCAGCGCGTTGACGGTCTGCGGCGTGAAGCCCAGATGGGCGCAGACCGGAATGCCGCGCTCGCTGAGAAAGCGCACCGTCTCCACCGTCCAGCCGCCGCCCTCCAGCTTGACCATCTGAGCACCGGCCTTGACCAATGCGGCGGCGCTCTTCCAGGCCTCTTCCTTGCTGACGTGGTAGCTGTCGAAAGGCAGATCGGCCAGCACCCAGGCTGTCTTGACGCCACGCCGCACACAGGTGGTGTGATAGACCATGTCCTCCAGGCTGACCGGGGCGGTTGAGCCGCGGCCCTGCAGCACATTACCCAGCGAGTCGCCGATCAAGAGGATGTCCACGCCGGCACCGTCCAGCAGGCTCGCAAAGGCCGCGTCATAGCAGGTCAGCATCGCGATCTTCTCGCCGTCGGCGTGCATCTGCTGCAGGCGGGGCAGACTCAGGGGTTTGCGTTCGGTACTCATGTTCTGTGCGATTGGCGAATGCCCGCAGGGCGCAGGCGGGCGCAGTGTAGCGGGGTAGGCCATCTCCACAGAACCGGTCAAGGCAATGTAGGCTTCGCCCCTGATAGGAGAAAACAATGACCCTGACCGAGCTGCGCTACATCGTCGCCGTCGCCCGCGAACGGCATTTCGGCCGCGCGGCCGAGGCTTGCCACGTGTCCCAGCCGACGCTGAGCGTCGCGATCAAGAAGCTGGAGGAGGAGCTGGACGTCAAGATCTTCGAGCGCGGCGCCGCCGAGGTCACGGTGACGCCGCTGGGCGAGGACATCGTGCGCCAGGCCCAGTCGGTGATCGAGCAGGCCAGCGCAATCAAGGAGATCGCCAAGCGTGGCAAGGACCCGCTGGCCGGCGCGCTGCGCCTGGGGCTGATCTACACGATTGGCCCCTATCTGCTGCCCCAGCTAGTCAAGAGCGTGATCGCGCACTACCCGCAGATGCCGCTCATGCTGCAGGAAAACTTCACCGTCAAGCTGCTGGAGATGCTGCGTACCGGCGAGCTCGACTGCGCCATCATGGCCGAGCCCTTTCCCGACACCGGCCTGGCGATCGCGCCCCTCTACGACGAGCCCTTTGTGATCGCCGCGCCGGCCAGCCACCCCTTCGCCCAACGCAGCGAGATCAGCTCGCAGGAGCTCAAGAGCGAGACCATGCTGCTCTTGGGCACTGGCCACTGCTTTCGCGACCATGTGCTGGAGGTCTGCCCCGAGTTCGCGCGCTTCTCCAGCGACGCTGAGGGCATACGCAAGAGCTTCGAGGGCAGCTCGCTGGAGACAATCACGCATATGGTGGCCTCGGGCATGGGCGTCACCGTGGTACCGGGCCTGAGCGTGCCGGCGGAGCCGCAGACCCATTTGCGCTTCATCCCCTTCGCCGCGCCGGTGCCGACCCGCCGCGTCGTGCTGGCCTGGCGCCGCACCTTCACCCGCTACGAGGCCATCGCGGCGCTGCGCAATGCGATCTATGACTGCGCGCTGGACGGGGTGACGCGGCTGTCCTGACTCCAAAGGGGCTTGAAGCGGCCGCGCCGTCCGGCGAACATGGGCCTCGCCTGGAGAAGTTTGTTTCTAGCTATCGCCGACTTTGATTCAAACAAATTGATCTATTGGTAGCCGAAATTTAGTCTTCTGCCTTCCATTCCAGCCACGGCTGGCCACACCCGAGGAGATAAGCCATGACCAGTGAAGCGAACAAGTGCCCCTTCCACCATGCTGCCGGCGGCGGCACGACGAACAAGGACTGGTGGCCGAACCAGCTGCGCGTCGATCTGCTGAACCAGCACTCAAGCAAATCTGATCCGCTGGGCGAGACCTTCAACTACGCCGAAGAATTCAAAAAGCTCGACTACAAGGCGCTGAAGGCCGATCTGGTCAAGCTGATGACCGACAGCCAGGACTGGTGGCCGGCCGACTTCGGCCATTACGGCCCGCAGATGATCCGCATGGCCTGGCACTCGGCCGGCACCTATCGCACGCTCGATGGTCGCGGCGGCGGCGGCCGCGGCCAGCAGCGTTTCGCCCCGCTGAACTCCTGGCCCGACAACGTCAATATCGACAAGTCGCGTCGCCTGCTGTGGCCGATCAAGCAGAAGTACGGCCAGAAGATCTCCTGGGCCGACCTCTTCATCCTGGCCGGCAATGTGGCGCTGGAATCGATGGGCTTTCGCACCTTCGGCTTTGCCGGCGGCCGTGCCGATGTCTGGGAACCGGACATGGACGTCAGCTGGGGCGCCGAGACCACCTGGCTGGCCACCGACAAGCGCTTCCACGGTGATCGCGAGCTAGACCATAACCTCGCCGCCACCCATATGGGCCTGATCTATGTGAACCCCGAGGGCCCGAATGCCAGCGGCGACTACATGGCCGCCGCCAAGGACATCCGCGCCACCTTCTACCGCATGGCGATGGACGACGAGGAGATCGTCGCGCTGATCGCCGGTGGCCACACCTTCGGCAAGGCCCACGGCGCCGCACCCGAATCACACAAAGGCCCCGAGCCGGAGGGTGCCGGCATCGAGGCGCAGGGCCTGGGCTGGAACAGTAACTTTGGTCAAGGCCACGGCAAGGACACCGTCTCCAGCGGCCTCGAAGTGACCTGGACCACGACCCCGGCGCAGTGGGGCAACAACTTCTTTGAGAATCTCTTCAAGTTCGAGTGGGAGCTGGAGAAGAGCCCCGCCGGCGCCAAGCAGTGGGTGGCAAAGGACGCGCCGGAGATCATTCCGGACGCCCACGTGCCGGGCAAGTTCCACAAGCCCAAGATGCTGACCACCGACCTGACGATGCGCTTTGACCCCGAGTTCGGCAAGATTTCCAAGCGCTTCCTCGAAGACCCGCAGGCCTTTGCCGAGGCCTTTGCCCGCGCCTGGTTCAAGCTAACCCACCGCGATATGGGCCCGAAGGTCCGCTATCTTGGCCCCGAGGTGCCGAAGGAAGACCTGATCTGGCAAGACCCGCTGCCGGCCGCAACGCACAACCCGTCCGCAGCGGACATCGCCGAGCTGAAGACCAAGATCGCGGCCTCCGGCCTATCGATCAGCGAGCTGGTGTCGGTGGCTTGGGCCTCGGCCTCGACCTTCCGCGGCGGTGACAAGCGTGGCGGCGCCAATGGCGCGCGCCTGGCCCTGGCACCGCAGAAGGACTGGGAAGTGAACCGGCGCGCCATCGCCGCCCTGCCCACCCTGGTCGAGATCCAGAAGGCCTCGGGCAAGGCCTCGCTGGCCGATGTGATCGTGCTGGCCGGCAGCGTCGGCATCGAGCAGGCGGCCAAGGCGGCCGGCGTCGCGGTCGAGGTGCCGTTCGCGCCGGGCCGGGTCGATGCCACGCAGGAACAGACCGATGTCGAGTCCTTCGCGCTGATGGAGCCGCTGGCCGATGGTTTCCGCAACTACAAGAAGGGCAAGATCGGCGCGGCCACCGAGGCGCTGCTGATCGACCGGGCTCAGCTGCTGACGCTGACCGCGCCGGAGCTGACCGCCCTGGTCGGCGGCCTGCGCGTGCTCGGGGCCAATGCCGACGGCAGCAAGCACGGCGTGTTCACCGAGCAGGTCGGCGTGCTGAGCAATGTCTTCTTCGTCAACCTGCTCGATATGAGCACCGAGTGGAAGGCGGTCGATGGCGAGGGCGAGCTGTTCGAAGGCCGGGATCGCAAGACCGGCGCGGTCAAGTACAGCGGCACCCGCAACGATCTGGTGTTCGGCTCCAACTCGGTGCTGCGCGCCTATGCCGAGGTCTACGCCAGCGCGGACGGCCAGCAGAAGTTTGTCGCCGACTTCGTCGCCGCCTGGACCAAGGTGATGAACCTGGACCGCTTCGATCTGGCGTGATCGCGCGGCGTTGCTGAGAGAACCTGGGGTGGGCCTGGCCCACCCCTTTTGAGAGAGGACATGATGATGCTGAAGAAGGGACGAACCCTGCTGGGCCTGGCCGTGACGCTGAGCGGCACCGCCTTGAACGCGCAATACCTGGTCGAATGGATGCGGCATAGCAATATCTGACCCCCGCTCGTCCTATAGTTGCTGACATCCACTCAGCCAACCTCCAAGGACATTCATGAGCAAGAAGAAAGCGGCCTCCGGCACCAGCATCAATATCGGCATCGATGACAAGGACCGCGCCGCCATCGCCGCCGGCCTGTCCAAGCTGCTGGCCGACACCTACACGCTCTACCTGACCACCCACAACTTCCACTGGAACGTCACCGGGCCGATGTTCAACTCGCTGCATGCGATGTTCATGACCCAGTACACCGAGCTGTGGAACGCGGTCGACCCGATTGCCGAGCGCATCCGCTCGCTGGGCCACCCCGCCCCGGGCTCCTATGCGCAGTTCGCCAAGCTCAGCTCGCTGAAGGACGCCCCGGCAACGCCACCCAAGGCGCTGGAGATGGTGCGCATCCTGGTCGAGGGCCATGAAGGCGCGGCGCGTACCGCGCGCAGCCTGTTTCCGCTGGTCGACAAGGCCAGCGACGAGCCCAGCGCCGACATCCTGACCCAGCGCCTGACCGTGCACGAACAAACCGCCTGGATGCTGCGCAGCCTGCTGGAAGAGTAAATGCGATTGGCAGCGGCACCGCTGGCCCTGCTGCTGGTCGCAGGCGCGGTCCAGGCCCAGGCCCACGTCCAGAAGTTAAGCTGGGACGAGGCCCTGCAGCGCCTGCGCGGTGGCTCGGACCAGCTGGCCGCCGCGCGCGCCGGCCTGGCCCACAAGCAGGCCCGCGCCGAGGGCATCGCCGGCCTGGGCGGGCCCAGCGTCAGCCTGACCGGCGCGGCCTACCGCTACAAGGCCAGCCTGGACATCGATCTGGACCCGCTGTCACAGCGACTGGACCAGATCGTTCCGCAATTGCCGCCGCTGCTGGGTCAGGTCTTGCCTGCCCTGCCGCAGCTGCCGCACAGCTACACGCTGGAGCGCAGCAACAGCGGCAGCACCGCCTCGCTCTCGGCCGTCTGGCCGCTCTATCTGGGCGGCGCAACCGAGGCCGCCCGCGGCCTGGCGGCCGCCCAGACCGCCGAGGCGAGCGCCGATCTGCAAAGCAGCGAGCACGAGGCGGCTGCGCAGCTGGCCCAGCGCTACTTCCTGACCCAGCTGGCGCGCCGCGCCGCCGCGCTGCGCGAGGCCGCCGCCGAGGGCATCGCCGCCCATGATGCGGCGGCCGAGAAGATGCTCGCCACCGGCGTGCTGTCCAGGCTCGAACGGCTACAGGCCCGTGCCGCCCTGGAAGACGCCCGCTACCAGGCGCGCAAGGCACGCAGCGATGCGGACCTGGCCGCGCTGGCGCTGGCACGCAGCCTCAAGCTCGACGCCCCGCCCCAGCCCAGCACGCCGCTGGCGCTGAGCCTGCGGCCGCTGCCGCCGCTGCAGGACTTCATCATCGTGGCCCTGGCCAACCATCCGGGCCTGGCCAAGGTCGCGGCCAAGAAGGAGCAGGCCAGCGAGCTGCAGCGCGCCGGCAAGGCGCTCAACAAGCCGCAGCTGTTTGCCTTCGGCCAGCGCTCGCTGACGCACAACGGTGACTGGGTGGCCGGCATCGGCCTGCGCATGAATCTGTGGGACTCGCTGGACCACGGCGCGCTGGACCGTTCGCACGCCAGCCAGATCGCCCAGGCCGACGCGACCGACGCCCAGGCACGCAGCGATATCGCGCTGCTGGTCGAGCGCCAATGGCGGGCCACCGAAAACGCCCGCGAGCAGTACCTGAGCCTGCAGGCCCAGGACGAGCTCGCCCATGAGCTGTTGCGCCTGCGACTGGCCGGGCTGCGCCAGGGCACCAGCACCACGCTGGACCTGATCGACGCCGAGCTGAACCTCGCCAAGCAGCGCACCGGCCGCGCCCAGGTCGCCTATGACTATGTGATGGCGCTGACCGGTCTGCTGCAGGCCTGCGGCCAGCTCGACAGCCTGGGCGACTACCTGAACCAGGCCGCACTGCGCATCGAATGAAGAGCAAGCACGCCCCATGAAAGCCAAGCAAGTCCTGACCCCGCTGCTCATCGCCCTGGCCGCCGGCCTGGGCATCTACGCGCTCTGGCAGGCCGGCCCCGGCCCCGAGCAGGCGCCCATCCAGGGCATGATGGAAGCGCAGGAAACCGCTCTCGCGCCCAAGCTGACCGGCCGGATCGCCGAGCTGCGGGTGCAGGAGGGCCAGGCCATCGCCAAGGGCGAGTTGCTGCTGCGCATCGATAGCCCCGAGGTGCAGGCCAAGCTGGCCCAGGCCAGCAATGCCGAGGCCGCAGCCTCGGCGGTGGCGCTGAAGGCGCACAACGGCGCCCGCCCGCAGGAGATCCGCATGGCACGCGCCAACTACGAGCGCGCCCAGGCCGGCGCCGAGCTGGCCAGGAAAAGCCATGAGCGGGTCGAGAGCCTGCACCGCGACGGCCTGGTGGCCACGCAAAAACGCGACGAGGCCGAGGCCAACTGGCGCGCCAGCGAACGCCTGGCCGAGGCCGCCAAGGCGCAATGGGAGCTGGCCCAGGCGGGCGCCCGTGCTGAGGACCAGGCGGCCGCCAGCGCCCAGGCCCGCCAGGTGGCCGGCCTGGTGCAGGAGGTCGAGGCGGCCCGCGCCGAGACCGAGCTGACGAGCCCGGTGGCCGGTACCGTGGCCAAGCTGCTGGCCAAGGTCGGCGAGCTGTCGCCGGCCGGCGTGCCGGTCGTGACCATCGTCGACCTGGCCGATCAATGGGCCGTGTTCAATGTGCGCGAAGACCAGCTGGCGCGCTTCGCGATCGGGGCCGAGTTCGAGGCCCGCCTGCCGGCCCTGCCCGAGCAGCCGCGCCTGCGCTTCAAGGTCACGGCCTCCAAGGTGCTGCCCGACTTCGCCACCTGGCGCGCCACCCGCGGCAACCAGGGCTATGACCTGCGAACCTTCGAGGTCAAGGCGCGGCCGCTGCAGCCCATCCAGGGCGCCCGCCCGGGCATGAGTGTGCTGCTGCCGTGACTTCGGGCTGGCGCTCGGCTTGGGCCAAGGTCTGGGCGCGCGAATGGGCACAGCTGCGCGCCAGCCCGCTGGACCTGGCCATGCTCTCCTGGGTGCCGCTGCTGCTGGGCCTGCTGATGCTGTGGACCTTCTCGGCTGGCCTGGCGAGCCGACTGCCCGTCGCCGTGCTGGACCAGGACCACAGCGCCGCGTCGCGCCAGCTGCAGCGCCTGCTCGATGCCGCGCCGGGCCTGCGCCTGGCCCGGCCGCTGGCCGAT
>NZ_JAQOWX010000259.1:0-1560 GCF_028462495.1 Paucibacter sp. XJ19-41 | reverse complement strand
GCGTGGCCGCCACCGCCTCGGCGCTCAGCGGGCCGGCAAAGCCGCCGCCGGTGGCGGCGCGCAGCGCCGGGTCGTCGAGCTGCATGTCCGCCAGACGCAGGAGCAGCTCGAAGCGGGCCTCGGCCAGGGTGTCGGGCCACAACAGCCAGGCCTCGAAGCGCGGCGCCGCCAGCACATGGTTGTGGCCCAGCCGCGCGGCCCGGCCGGCGCGGAACACATAGATGCGCACGGCCGAGCCCGCCGACTCGATGCGGTAGAGCCGCCCGCCCTGCCCGGCCCGCAGCGCGGCAAAGCGCGGCTCCAGGTCCTGGACCGGCGGCGCGGGTTCTGTCGGTGGCGCTGCACAGCCGGCCAGCCACAGGCCGATCAAGAGCGCGGCCCGCCGCGCCGGGGCAAGGAGATCAAGCAACATAGGGAAAACGGCGAGTCCCGGTGTCGGCATTTTGACAGTCGGCCGGCAGCGTGCTGCACTAGCATCCAGCCATAAGCAAACAGGAGACATCGCCATGGCCGCCAGCCCCTTCCGCCCCGCGCTCGATCTGATGGTGCAGTACGCCCGCTACCACCGCGACCGCCGCAATATCGCCACCCACTTCGTCGGCATCCCGCTGATCGTGTTCGCGATCGGCATCCTGCTGGCGCGCGCGCAGTTCCATCTCGGCGATGTCCAGCTCAGCGCGGCCTGGCTGCTGTGGGCGGCGAGCACCGCCTGGTATCTGAGCCGTGGCAATCTGGTGCTGGGCGCGGCCACCGCGCTGGTCAATGCGGTGCTGATGGCGCTGGCCGAGCCGCTGGCCACCGGTTCGACCGCCGCCTGGCTGGGCTGGGGCCTCGGCATGTTTGTGCTGGGCTGGATCATCCAGTTCGTCGGCCACTACTACGAGGGCAAGAAGCCCGCCTTCGTCGACGACCTGGTGGGCCTGCTGGTCGGGCCGATGTTCGTCGTCGGCGAGGCCTTGTTCATGCTGGGCTGGGGCCGCTCGATGCTGGCCGAGATCGAACGCCAGGCCGGCCCGACCCATTTGCGCGATCTGGCCCAGCCCGCCGGCTGAACTCGACAAGACCCGATGCGCGCCGCGATTACCAGCGGCAGCCCTTGTTCCTGGCCGCATCGGCGGCCAGCGGCAACGCCGCGAGCAACCCCATCTCCTGGTAGGCCTGGCGGCAGTCGGACTTGGCCGCCTTCTCGATGCTCTCGCTGAGCTTGGACTTGAGCTCGGGCGGATGCGGCACCAGCGGCAGCACGCCGCGCGAGCCCCGGCTCGAGACCTCGCCGCCGCGGGTCAGCGGCAGGTTCAGATTCAGCCGCGGTGCATTCGGCGGGGTCGAGGCCGGCGTGGCCACATCATGGCCCTGGCGGGCGCCGGCATCGGGGCTGCCGGCGGGCGGCACTGCGGCTGTGGCGGACGGCGCCGGGCTCGTGCGCGAGCCGGGGTCAGGTGTTGAGGGAGCGACCGTGACCGGCTGGGCGGCAGGCGGGCGTTCGGGCTGGGGCACCGTCGGGGCGCTCGGTGCGGCCGGCAGATCCGGCGCCTCCAAGCGCGTGCTGGGGCTCAGCTG
>NZ_JAQOWX010000258.1:0-1622 GCF_028462495.1 Paucibacter sp. XJ19-41 | reverse complement strand
GGCGCGGCAGGCGGCGTCAAAGGCGGCGCTGGCGGCCGGTGCGCTGGCGCTGCCGCCGGGGCCGCTGGGCTGGCTGACGGTGGTGCCGGAGATGATGACGGTGTGGCGCATCCAGGCCCAGCTGGTGGCCGATGTGGCCGCGCTGTACGGGCGCAGCGCCGAGCTGGGGCAGGCGCAGATGCTGTACTGCCTGTTCCGCCACACGGCAGCGCAGGCGCTGCGCGATCTGGCGGTGCGGGTCGGCGAGCGCCTTCTGGTGCGGCCGCTGGCCGCCGCCAGCCTGAGCCGGGTCGCAGTGGCACTGGGCCTGCAACTGAGCCAGCGCGCGGTGGCCAAGTCGGTCGGGCGCTGGGTGCCGCTGCTGGGCGCGGCCGGGGTCAGCGCCTATGCCTATTACGACACGCTGAAAGTGGCGCAGGCGGCGCAGGAGCTGTTCGAAAGCGAATCGGTGATCGAGAACCCGGCCTGAGTTACTGGTGAGCCGCGATGCGGTTGAACTCGGCCCAGGTCTGGCATTCATCGACCTGCTTCTTGCGGTTCTCGCTGACCAGGGTCTGCAGCCGGCCGAGCAGCGCGTTCTTGCGCTCGAGCTCGCGCGGATTCGGTACCGGCAGCTGCCGTGCCATCTCCAGGCCCATGTCCACGGCCTGGCGGCATTGCGCCGGCTTGGCGCCGCCCGCCGGGGCTTGTGCGGCAGCCAGCAGGCTGGACAGGCTCAGGGCCAGCATCAGGGCTTTCTTCTTGCTCATCGCGGTTTCCTCCATCAACGCAGATAGGGCTCGGCCTCGATCAGGGTCCAACCGGACTGCTCCAGCACGCATTGGCGCAGCAGATGGCTGTGGCCGGCGCCGAACAGCAGCAGCACCCGGTCGCCGGGTCGCACCGACTGGCGCAGGCGCGCACAGATCGCGGTGTTGCGGGCCTGCCAGCGGCCGAGCAGCTCGGCGCCGGGCTGTTCGGACCCGGCGCCATAGCCGAGCGCGTCGACATACCAGGCATGGTCGGCCCGGATCGCCTCGGGGCGGTTGAGCTCGCGCAGCAGCGTGGCCACGCTGGCGCTGCGCGCGCGCTGCTCGAAGGCCCGGGTGCGCGCGCCGATCTCGTCCACCGAGCGCTGCAACTCGGCGGCGCGGCCGGTCCTGGCGGCAAAAGCCTGCAGCGCCGCGAAGGGGAACTCGCCCGGTGCGTCCACGCCCAGCACCTGGTCCAGCCCCATGCGGCGCGCCAGCCGGTAGCCGATCTGCTCGATCTCGTTGCGATCGGGCGGGCCCTCGCCGCTCAGATAGCGCCGATAGCCCGGCAGGGCCCGGCCCGGCAAGGCATCGGCGCGGGCCTCGACCGCCACCATGCTGGGCCGGAACGAAGCCAGGCGCTCGATCAGCTCCACGAGCTCGGCCTGGCGCCGAGTTGACAGCACATCGTCGACCTGGGCGTTGTGCAGGTCCAGCCCCGGGTTGGCGAAGTGGTAGCTGCCTAGCACCATCACTTGCACCTCGGCCAGGGCTGGCAGCGGCGCCAGCAGCAGGGCGGCCGTCAGCAGCGCCAGGGCGCGCAGCCGCCGGCTCATGGTCGCTGCCCCAGCGGCGCGTCGCCCGGGCAGTGCTGGCGCGGCGCGGTGGCCG
>NZ_JAQOWX010000257.1:0-1681 GCF_028462495.1 Paucibacter sp. XJ19-41 | reverse complement strand
AGGCGCGCAGGGTCAGTAGGGTCGGTCCGCTGTCGGACAGGGCGGTCGCAGGCGCCGTGACAACAGGCACTACGGCCCTGGCCGCCGTGGCCGTCGTCGCAGCGGGCTTGGTGACCGATGTGGCGGAGGTACTCGGTGTGGACTGGAGCGGCGCCGCGACCGGACCGGTCCCGGCGTCACTGCTGCCGCCGCCGCTGCTGTAAGCGGCGAACGCCACACAGGCGGTAAAGAGGGCGGCGAAGGAGGCCGTTCGGATCAGCGAGGCGCTGAGGGGCTGTTGCAGCATGGTGGTACTACCCAAGTTGAGACTTACAGCACCAGTCGTCGTGCGGAAGAGCTGTTGTAGGTATTTTCGGCAGATGGGTCTGTGCATTCAGTGAGATCGAGCACGCTTCGGCGTCCCAAGGGGTAAGGCATTGCAACGCCGGTGCATTACTACCGCTGCCGGGTGCCCCAGGGGCCCGCTCGGCCAGTCAGCCCTCCAAATAGGGGGCTGGCGTCAGGCATGGGGCCGGTGAAGCCCCGGCTGGGCGAGAATGCCGGGCGCGCTTGGGGCTTTGTCGGTGATGGGTCTGCGAGCTGGTCGGTTCGGGTATTGGGAGATTGCGTTGAAAGTTCTTGTCACCGGCGCCGCCGGCTTCATCGGTATGCATGTCAGCCAGCTGCTGCTGGCGCGGGGCGATCAGGTCGTGGGCCTGGACAATCTGAACAACTATTACGCTGTGCAACTCAAGCACGACCGGCTGGCGCGGCTGACGGGCAAGCCGGGCTTCGAGTTCTTCAAGCTCGATGTGGCTGATCGTGAAGGCATGGCCAAGCTGTTTGCCGAAGGGCACTTCGACCGTGTCGTGCATCTGGCAGCGCAGGCTGGTGTTCGCTACTCGATCGAGAACCCGCACGCCTATATCGACAGCAATATCGTCGGCTTTNCTCGATGTGGCTGATCGTGAAGGCATGGCCAAGCTGTTTGCCGAAGGGCACTTCGACCGTGTCGTGCATCTGGCAGCGCAGGCTGGTGTTCGCTACTCGATCGAGAACCCGCACGCCTATATCGACAGCAATATCGTCGGCTTTACCAACATCCTGGAGGGCTGCCGCCACAGCGGTGTGCAGCACCTGGCCTATGCGTCGAGCTCCAGCGTCTACGGTGGCAACACGCTGATGCCGTTCTCTGAGCATCACAGCGTCGATCACCCGGTCAGCCTGTATGCGGCCACCAAGAAGGCCAATGAGCTGATGGCCCACACCTACAGCCATCTGTTTAGCCTACCGACCACGGGGCTGCGCTTCTTCACGGTCTACGGGCCCTGGGGGCGCCCCGATATGGCGCTGTTCCTGTTCACCAAGGCCATCCTGGAGGGCCGCCCGATCAATGTGTTCAACCACGGCAAGATGGTGCGCGACTTCACCTATATCGACGACATCGCCGAGGGCGTGGTGCGGGTACTGGACCGGCCGGCGACGGCAGATCCCGAGTACGACGCGATCAAGAGCGACCCGGCGCGCTCCAATGTGCCGTATCGGGTGTTCAATATCGGCAACCATGCACCCATCCAGCTGATGGCTTTTGTCGAGGCGATCGAGAAGGCCATCGGCCGCGAGGCGGTGAAGAATTTCATGCCGCTGCAGGACGGCGATGTGCCGGCCACCCATGCCGATGTCGAGGAACTGGCCGAATGGA
>NZ_JAQOWX010000256.1:0-1686 GCF_028462495.1 Paucibacter sp. XJ19-41 | reverse complement strand
GGTGTGATGGGCGAAATCGACGCTGAGGTCCTCGTCGCTGAGCTGGACCGGGCCGAAGGGATGGGCCCGCAGCAGATAGTGCAGATGGGTGGAGCCATGGGCCCACAGCGCCTGGCCGTTGGACAAGAGCATATTGAAAGTGCCGTGGCGCGCCAGCTGCGGCATCAGCTCGGCCAGCGTGGCGCTGAGCTCGGCGATGCTGGGCACATCGCAATGCGCCTTGGCCAGCTCCTGCATCAGCCAGCAGAAGGCGCGCTCGCTGTCGGTCTGGCCGACCGGCTTGAAGGCGGCATGCAGGCGCGGATGGAAGTCGACCAGATTGCCGTTGTGCGCAAACACCCAGTAGCGCCCCCACAGCTCGCGCTGGAAGGGGTGGGTGTTCTCCAGCGCCACCTGGCCCTGCGTGGCCTTGCGGATATGGGCGATGACGTTATCGCTCTTGATCGGGTAGTGCTTGACCAGCTCGGCCAGCGGCGAGGCACGGGCGCTGTGGTGGTCGACGAAATGGCGCAGGCCGTGGCCCTCGAAGAAGGCGATGCCGAAGCCGTCCTTGTGCTCGTCGGCGCGGGTGGCCAGGCCGGTGAAGCTGAACATCACATCGGTCGGCGTGTTGGCATTCATGCCCAGCAGTTGACACATCAGGGCTACTCCAGAAACAAGCGGGTCAGCCCCTTGACAGTGATCAGGCTGCCGGGATTGCTGGTCTCGTTGAGCACGCCGCTCATGCGCCGCAGGATGCGCGGGCTTTTCTGCGCGCGCCAGATCAGCAGGTCGACCAGCCAGGGCGTGCCGTTGATGCGGTCGGCGCGGGCGTAGAGATCGAATTTGGGCTTGAGTCCGCGCAGGCCCTGCTCGTAGAGGGCGCGCGCCGCGGCATCGTCCTCGCGATGGGCCAGCACCGCCTCGGCGGCCAGCATGCCGGTCTCCAGCGCCTTGCCGATGCCCTCGCCGGTGAAGGAGTAGGTGGAGCCCGCCGCTTCGCCGGTGACCATCAGGCCGGGCCGGCTCCAGCGCGCGCCTTCCAGGCTGAAGCGCAGCGGCGCGCCCTTCAACTCGCCGACCAGTTCGCCCTCGCGCATCAGCTGCGCGGCGGGCTCGTAATGCGTGGTGAAGGCATCGAAGATGGCGCGCAGATTCAGCGCCTTCTTGGCGCCCTTGCCGTCGGCGGAGCTGTGGCTGCCGGTCACGCCGACACCGATATTGAAGCAGTCATCGGGGGCCGGAAAGATCCAGCCATAGCCCGGCCGCAGCGCCCGGCTCCAGACCACATCCATCGCCTTGATGCGCCCCACCATTGAAGGCGCCCGTACATAGCCGCGCAAGGCCACGCCGCTGGGCGTGTGGCGCTCGCACATGCCGGCGGCGCTCAGGGCCATCGGCGTCGCGCCGGTGGCCAGCAGCAGCCAGCGGGCTCGGATCTCGATCACTTGCTCATCCTGCCGCAGCCGGGCGCCGACGACACGGCCCTGTGCATCCTCCAGCGGCGCCTCGAAACGCCAGGGCGTCAGCACGCGCGCGCCGGCCGCCTGCGCCGCCTCCAGCAGCAGCAGATCCAGCTCGCGCCGCGGCAGCACCGCCAGATTGCCCGGCACATCGATGCGGCCGCCGCGCGGGCCTATGCAGCCCACATGCGCGATGCGCTGCGCCTTGGCCATCACCGCGTCCAGCACGCCGAGCCGCGACAGC
>NZ_JAQOWX010000255.1:0-1704 GCF_028462495.1 Paucibacter sp. XJ19-41 | reverse complement strand
CAGCAGCGGCTGCTCCGGCGCCAGCGCATCGCTGCTGCGGCGCAGGCGCAGCTGGGTGGCGCCGAGCTGGAACACCGCGCCGGCCCCCAGGGCCACCGACTCGCCGGCCGCCAGCCGCCGCCGGCCCAGCTGGCCGCCATTCAGGCTGGGCAGCAGGGCCAGCTGCGGACCACCAGCCTCGTCCAGGCTCAGCCGGGCATGGGTGGCGGCCAGATGGCTGTCGTCCAGCACGATGTCGCAGTCCGGCGAGCGGCCGATCGAGACCGGCCAGGCCTGCAGCTTGTGCGTGGCGCGCACCTGGCCGTCGCGGCCCAGCACCTCGATCACTGCTGCTGCGCGCGCGTCCATCCGAAGCCTCCGAGGTAATGGGCGCTCAGCTTGAGCGCGTTGTCAAAGCTGATGCCGCGGGCATCGAAACGGCCCAGCGCGCCCTCGGTGGCGCCATCCACCGTGGTCACCAGCACGCTCAGGTCGTGCAGGCCGGCCAGCTTGCGGTAGGCGCTCAGGCAGATCACCGCGCGCAGCGGCGGCCCCTCCTTGACGCCCTTCTGGATGAACTCCTCGCGGCAGTGCGGCGCGGTGCGCTGCTTGTTGGAGCGGCCCAGGTTCTCGTTGCGAAAGCTGCCCGAGTACTGCTTGGCAAAGCGCAGCGCGCCGAGCTTGGCGCCGTCATAGGCCTCGTGCGAGATGTCCAGATAGCCGGTCTGCAGCGCGCCATTGATGAAGACCGCATGCTCCATCCGGCATTGCGAGCGCTGGAAGTCCAGGCCCTTGCTGTCGGCCGGCGTGCCGCGCCCCCAGCAGCGCATGAACTGCTCCTGCGGCACCGGCAGACGGTAGCGCACATGGTCGGCACCGCGCCAGGGCTGGGCGATGAAGCGGCCCACCAGCTCGTCCTGATAGGCCATCAGCTGCTCGCGCAGGCGCGGCCAGGCCGGGCCGACCAGCGGCTTGGCGGTGCGGCTGCGCTCGAACAGGCGCAGCGCGAACTCGGCCGGCACCAGAAAGCTCATCTGCTGGGCGAAGAACATCGCCGAGACATTGATGCCGACAACCCGGCCCTCCTCGTCCAGCACCGGGCCGCCGCTCATGCCCGAGTTGATGCTGCCCGAGTAGTAGATCAGCGCATCGAAGCTGCGCTCGACCAGGCCGTTGTAGGTGCCCTCGACGACGGCGAAAGCCACGTCGTGCGGATTGCCNCCGAGTTGATGCTGCCCGAGTAGTAGATCAGCGCATCGAAGCTGCGCTCGACCAGGCCGTTGTAGGTGCCCTCGACGACGGCGAAAGCCACGTCGTGCGGATTGCCCATCGAGTAGATGCGGTCGCCCTTGGACAGCGGCTGGTCCAGCGGGCGAAAGCGCAGCGCGCCGGCATTCTTGAGCCCGGCGCCGACCACGCGCAGCAGCGCCAGGTCGCGCCGCACATCGAAGTCCAGCAGCTCCAGCTCGCCCGCCTGGCCTTCGGTGCCGGCATAGCGCAGGCGGTAGCGCTCGGGCTCCAGCGCGGCCTGGCTGATCACATGGTAGTTGGTGATCACATGGCCGTCCTCGCTGACCAGAAAGCCCGAGCCGACCGAGGCCTGGCTGTCCTGATTCTTCAGCAGGGTGCGGATCTGCAGCAGCTGGCCGCGGGCCCGCTCGTAGATGCGCCGGGCGGTGGCCGAGACCGCCGCGGCCGGCGCGCTGGCGGCCGCTGCCGGAGCTG
>NZ_JAQOWX010000254.1:0-1806 GCF_028462495.1 Paucibacter sp. XJ19-41 | reverse complement strand
ACTGGGCGCTGGCGGTCACCGGCGTGGCCGGCCCCACCGGCGGCAGCGCCGACAAGCCGGTAGGCACGGTCTGGCTGGCCCTGGCCCGCGCCGGTGCGCCGCCCCGGGTCTGGCGCGAACTCTTTCCCGGCGACCGCCATGCGGTGCGCGCGGCCACGTTGCGCTCGGGCCTGCTGGCCTTGTGCGAGGCGCTTGAAGACAAGGATTCTTGATGAGTGTGTTGTTGATCGGTAGCTGGGACGCTGCGGAGCGCGAGCCGTGGCTGGGCTTGCTGCAGGAGGCCTTGCCGGATGAGACCTGGCGCCTGGCGCCTCACGCGGATGTCGAGATCGCCATCGTCGCGAACCCGCCGCCCGGCAGCCTGCAGGGCCTGCCGCAGCTGGGCCTAATCCAGTCGCTGTGGGCGGGGGTCGACCGGCTGATGCAAGACCCGACCCTGCCCGAGGGCGTGCCGCTGGCCCGCATGGTGGACCCTGCGATGAACGAGGCGATGGCGCAGACGGCGCTCTGGGCCGTGCTGGGCCTGCACCGGTATTTCTTCGAGGTCCAGGCGCAGCAGCGCGAGGGCCTGTGGCGCCAGCCCGAGCAGCGCCGCGCGGCCGAGTGGCGGGTGCTGGTGCTGGGCCTGGGCGAGCTGGGCGGGCGCGTCGCGCGCACCCTGCAGGCCCAGGGCTATGCGGTGGCCGGCTACAGCACGCGGCCGCCCGAGCTGCCAGGCATCGCCTGCGTGCATGGCGAAGCGGCGCTGGCGGCCGAGCTGGGCCGCGCCGACACGGTGATCAATCTGCTGCCGCTGACGCCGGCCACGCGGGGCTTCTTCGACGCGGCGCGGCTGGCCCAGTTCAAACCCGAGGCCAGCCTGGTCAATCTGGCGCGCGGCGCCCATGTGGTCGAGGCCGATCTGCTGGCCGCGCTGGACGGCGGGCGGCTGCGCCATGCGGTGCTCGATGTGTTCCAGGTCGAGCCGCTGCCGGCCGACCATGCCTTCTGGTGCCATCCGCGCGTCACGGTGCTGCCGCACACGGCGNGCGGTGCTCGATGTGTTCCAGGTCGAGCCGCTGCCGGCCGACCATGCCTTCTGGTGCCATCCGCGCGTCACGGTGCTGCCGCACACGGCGGCGCAGACCGATGCGCGCAGCGCGGTGGCCGTGGTGGCGGCGAATCTGCGGGCCTGGCGGGCCGGCGCGCCGCTGGCGCACCGGGTCGAGCGCCGGCGCGGCTACTGATTCGGGGGGCAGCGCGCGCGGCGCGCCTGGGTTAGCCTAGGCGCATGGGTGAGCACCGGCTGGACACGATCGCGATGTTTGCGCTCGATGAGCAGGTGCAGCGCTGTGAAGCGCTGTTGCAGGCCACGCCCGACGATGCCGAGCTGCGGCTGTGGCTGGCCTGGTCGCTGCGCCAGCGCGACAGCACGCGGGCGCTGACCTTGGCACGGGGCCTGCGCGAGGCCTGGCCCGAGGGCGCGCCGGCGCAGGCGCGCCGCCTGCTGGTGGAGGCCGAATGCCTGCTGCTGGAGGGCCGGCTCGACGAGTCCGAAGCCCTGCTGAGCGAGGCGCTGCGCCGCTTCGAGGCCTGCGCCGATGCGCGCGGCTGTGCCGATGCCCACTGGCTGGCCTATTACCTGGCGGCCGACCGGGGTGACGGGCCGGCGCTGCAGGCCAGCCTGCAGCGGGCCATCCTCCATGCCCGCGCCTGCGGCGACGCGCTGCGCCTGCTGATGATGGAGGCCAGCCTGGCACGCGCCGAGGTGATGCGCGACGCGGCGGCGGCCGAGCGCGACTGGGCCCAGCGCCTGCCGGCCGCATC
>NZ_JAQOWX010000253.1:0-1815 GCF_028462495.1 Paucibacter sp. XJ19-41 | reverse complement strand
GGCGCTGCTGGCCGAGGCCAAGGCACTCGGCGTGCACGGCGTGGCCGCGCCCAGCGCGAACCGCTTCGGCCGCGTCAGCCCGACCCGCGCCGCCCATGTCGAGAGCGAGTTCGAGGGCCAGGTCTGGGTGCTGGACGGCGGTGATTGCGCGGTGGGCATTGAGTCCAGCATCGTCGACTGCAGCCGTGCCCATCCGGTGCTGCTGCGCCCCGGCGTGCTGACGCCGGCCCAGATCGAAGCGGCCGCCGGCGAGCCGCTGCGGGCACCCGATGCCCAGGCGCCGCGCGCCTCGGGCACCTTGGCGGCCCACTATGCGCCCAGCGCCGTGGTGCGCCTGCTCGATGCCGCCACCCTGGCCCAGCGTCTGGGCCAGCAACAATGGCCGGCGGGGCTGGCGGTATATTCGCGGACGCTGAGCCCGGTGCCCGGTCCGCTATGGCGGACCATGCCGGGCGATGCGGCGGCGGCGGCTCAGCAGCTGTTCGCCGTGCTGCGGGAGCTGGACGATGCCGGTGCCGGCGAGATCTGGATCGAGCTGCCGCCCCCCGATGTCGAATGGGACGGTGTGCGCGACCGGCTGTCGCGTGCGGCGGCGGCGTTCGAGTCCTGAGTTGAAGAGCAAGTTAGTCATGCCTGGAGTGTTCATGAAGATGTTGAAGCAAGCTGCGCACCGCCGCACGCTATTGGCCACGGCGGCCCTGGTGGCCGCGACCCTGGTGGCCGGCTGCGGTGGCGGCGGCGGGCAGATCGAGCCCTTTGCTCCCAAGCGCATCATGGCCTTCGGCGACGAGGCCAGCGTGATCACGACCGAGGGCAAGAAGTACACGATCAATGCGGTCGACGCCACCACCAGCGCGCTGCAGTGCGCCAACAACCCGATCTGGATCCAGTCGCTGGCCGCGACCTTCGGCCTGGTGTTTGCCGAGTGCAACCCGACCAACCAGACGGTACCGACCGGCAAGATCTACGCCCAGCCCGGCGCCACCGTGGCCGGCGTGAAGGCGCAGCTGGATACCTTCTTCGCCAGCGGCGGCTTCAACAGCAAGGACCTGGTGGCGGTGATGGCCGGCGCCAACGATGTGCTGGAGCTGTATCGTCAGTATCCCCAGCAAGGGGCCGACACCTTGAAGGCCCAGGCAGGGCAGCGCGGGCGTGAATTGGCCGATCAGGTCAACCGCATCGCCAATGCCGACGGCCGCGTCATCATTGCCACCCTGCCGAACCTGGGCGCGACGCCTTTTGCGCTGACCGAACGGGCCAACAAGCCCGACACCGACCGTGCCAAGCTGCTCACCGAGCTGACGACTGAGTTCAACACCCAGATGCGAGTCAGGCTGATCGATGATGGCCGTCTGATCGGTCTGTTGCTGATCGATGAAGAGGTGCGCCGCATTGTCGAAAATCCGGGTTATGGCGGGTTCGCAAATACAATCGATGCGGCCTGCCTGGCCACCGCGCCGGCGCCGGAGTGCAATACCAAGACCCTGGTCACCAATGCCAGCGGCGACACCTGGCTGTGGGCCACCAGCACCTTGATGAGCCCGGCCGGCCAGTCGCGCCTGGGCTCGCTGGCGGTCAGCCGCGCGGTCAGCAACCCCTTCTGATCAGGGGCGACCGGCAGCTGGGCGGTCCAGGTCCTGGACCGTCCACTGCAGCAAGGCGTCGAGTGCGCCGCGTGCCGACTGGGCACGCGGGTGGTTGATCAGCGCCACCAGCACATAGCGCCGGCCCGAGTCGGCCAGCACATCGCCGCCCAGCGCCACCACATCGCGCAGCGAGCCGGTCTTCAGGTGCGCGCGGCCGGCGGCCGCACCG
>NZ_JAQOWX010000252.1:0-1854 GCF_028462495.1 Paucibacter sp. XJ19-41 | reverse complement strand
GGCGGCCCAGCCGGCACCGACGCGCGCCGCCAGCCTGGCCGCGCTGTCGGACGCCAAGCAGCTGCAGGCGCTGGCCGCCTATGTGAAGAGCGCCGGCGGCGCGACGGTGTTGCCCGGGCAGGCCGCAGCGGCCTTCGAGGCGCTGAGCGTCGAGCGCCAGATCCCCTGGCTGAACCGCCAGCTGGTCGACGAGCTGCGCCGCAGCGGCCGGGCCGCCTCGCAGCTCGATGGCGATGCACGCTGGGCCGGCTATGGCCCGGCCTATCTGGCCATCGACCTGCTGTTCCCCGGCGAGCGGCCCGCCGGCCGGCTGCGCATGCCGACCAGCCAGATCAAGACCCTGCAGGCGGCCGACATCACGGTGCTGGTGCCCGGCGGCGGCGCCAATGCCGGCGATATTGCCGGCCAGACCGGGTTCAAGAAGGCCAGCGATCTGGGCATCGTCACGGTCAGCGGCGGCGATATCAGCACCGTCGTGCGCGACGATTTCGAGGTCAATGCCTCGCGTGTCTTCACGCTGGGCCAGGGCGATCTGCTGATGTGGTCCTCGGCCGGCAATATCGATGCCGGCCGCGGCGCCAAGACCGTCACCGGCGCCCCGCCGCCGGTGCTGCGCCTGCTGGAGAACGGCAGCCTGGTGCTGGACGCCTCGGGCTCCTTCAGCGGCAGCGGCATCGCGGTGCTGGGCGCCGGCAGCGATCTGGACCTGTATGCGCCGACCGGCGAGATCAATGCCGGCGAGGCCGGCATCCGCTCCAAGGGCAATGCCTTCCTCGGCGCCGAACGCCTGGTCAATGCCAATGACATCAATGTCGCCGGCAGCCGCAGCGGCGCGGTGGCCGAGGCGCCGCTGAGCGTACCGATCACGGTGCCGGTCAACGACGCGCTGACACAGGCCACAGCCCGCGGTACCGAGTCGGCCCGCGACGACGATGAACGCAAGCGCCGCCGCGCCCGACGCACTCTGCTGCTCGAGTTCCTCGTCTTCGGCAGCAGCTGAACAACCAACACCCCCGAAACCACCGTTCCCGGATCAAGATCATCATGCGCAACGCACTCATCGCCCTTGCCTTCGCCGCCGCCACGCTGCCCGGCGCCGCCCACGCCTGGTGGAGCGAAGACTGGAGCCAACGCACCCGCGTCACGCTGGACACCACGGCCAAGGGCCTGGAGACCCAGCAGGCCGCCGCAGCCGTCAGCGTCGCGCTGCGCCTGCATTCGGGTAATTTCGACTTCGTCGCGGCCAAGGAGGACGGCTCGGACCTGCGCGTGCTGGCCGCCGATGACAAGACGCCGCTGAAGTTCAGCGTCGAGCGCTTCGACAGCGTCAACGAGCTGGCCCTGCTGTGGGTGCAGCTGCCCAGCGTGCTGCCTGGCAGCGACAAGAACGTCTTCCATGTCTATGCCGGCAACGCCAAGGCCACGGTGGAGGCCAGCCGTGCGGCCGGCTTCGACGCCGCGACACTGGCGGCCCTGCATTTCGACAACGCCGAGGGCACCGACCATCTCGGGCGCATCAAGGCCGAGGCGCCGCTGGCACTGGAGCCCAACGGCCTGCTGGGCGCCAGCGTGCGCCTGGACGGCCGGCCGCAGCGCTGGGCGCTTGACGATGGCCTGGTCAAGAGCGTGGCCGGTGGCGCGCTGACCCTGTCGCTGTGGGTCAAGCTGGACGATGTCGCCGGTGCCCGCCTGCTGCAATGGGGTGGCCTGAGCCTGGCTGTGCAGGACGGCAAGCTGCAGGCCCGGCTGGGCACGGCGGAGCTGGGCGGCGGCGCCGTCGCGGCCGGCCGTTGGACCCATCTGGCGCTGCGCCTCGACCAGGGCCAGGCGGCGCTGTTTGTCGGCGGCGCCGAG
>NZ_JAQOWX010000251.1:0-1872 GCF_028462495.1 Paucibacter sp. XJ19-41 | reverse complement strand
GATCGCGCTGGCGGCGCTGCTGTGGCTGCTGCGCGCGGAGCGCCGGCGCGCCGCAGCCGGCGCGGCTCGGCTGCCGAGCGCCGTGCCAAGGCTGGGCTGGCTGGCGGTGGCGCTGCTGACGACAGGGGCGGCGGCCCATGTGTTCGGCAATGTCACGCTGGCCGAGACGCTGATCACTGGCGTGTTCGACACCGCCTATCTCGGCCTGCTGCTGCACACCGGCGTGGCCATCGTGCTGGCTGTGCTGCAGCTGCTGAGCGGCCGGGCGGCCGGCCTGCTGGGCCTGGCGGCGCGCGCGCTGCGCCTCGGCACCCTGCTCGGCTGGCTGCTCTACGCGGCGGACGCCTTCCGTCTGCTGCGGCCCTCACAGGCCCTGCTGGGGGGCGTGCTGGGCTACCACTACGAGATCGGCGAGATCTCGGTGAGTCTGGGGGATGTGCTGGTGTTCGCGGTGTCGGTTTTGATCGCCTACTGGACCGCCGGCAGCGTGCGCACCCTGCTGCGCGGCCGCCTGCGCGACAAGAGTTCGCTGCCACGCGGCGCCGGCAACAGCATCGCCTCGCTGAGCTATTACGCGGTGCTGCTGCTGGGCTTTGTGCTGGCGCTGTCGGCCGCCGGCTTCCAGGTCAGCCAGCTGGCGCTGGTCTTCGGCGCGCTGGGCGTGGGCATAGGCTTCGGACTGCAGAACATCGTCAGCAACTTCGTCTCCGGCCTGGTGCTGATGTTCGAGCGGCCGATCCAGCCGGGCGATGTGATCGAGATCGGCGGCACCTCGGGCCGGGTGCGCGAGATCGGCCTGCGGGCCACCGTCTTGCGCACCTTCGACGGCGCCGATGTGGTCGTACCCAACGGCACGCTGCTGGCCGGCAATCTGACGAACTGGACGCTGTTCGACCGCAGCCGGCGCATCGAGGTGAAGGTCGGCGTGGTCTATGGTTCGGACGTCGCGCGCGGGCTCGCGCTGCTCGATGAGGTCGGGCGGGCCACACCTGGCGTCGCCGTGGACCCGCCGCCCTCGGCCCTGTTCACCGGCTATGGCGACAGCTCGCTGGACTTCGCGCTGCGCGTCTGGACCCTGGACTTCGACCGCTGGGTGGCCATTCGCGGCGAGCTGCTGGGCCGGGTGCTGGTGGCGCTCAACGAGGCCGGCATTCGCATCCCCTACAACCAGCTCGATGTGAACCTGCGCAGCGTCAGCGAGCCGCCCCGCTGAGCGGTCCGGCCTGCCGCTCAGCGGGGCTTTTTCCACTCCCTCACCAGCCGCTCCGCCAGCGCCTCGGCCCAGGCCGCATAGCCGGCCGGGTTGGGGTGGAAGCCGTCGCGCGCCATCAGGCGCACGGCGGCCTTGCCATGCAGATGCGCCGGCAGGGCCTGCACGCCGCGCCGGGGCTGGGTCAGCAGGTGGCGACCCAGCGCGCGGTTCATGCGCAGGGCCTGGGCTCCCATCAGCCAGCGCAGCGGCTGCGGCAGCAGCGGAAAGCTGTGCATCGGCGGCACCGCGCTGTGCAGCGTGAAACGCGGCGCGGCGGCGCGCTCCTGCAGCAGGTCATCGATCTGGTCGAGCTGCTGCAGCCAGCGCCGGGGCGAGAGCTGGCCGACCACATCATTGACGCCCAGCGCCGTCACCACCACATCGGCCGGGAAGATCTCGCTGACGCGCAGATGCTCGAGCGCATTGGCCGTCGTGTGGCCGCTGCGGGCCAGCACCTGCCAGCGCACCATGCCGCCCAGGCGCCGCGCCAGGGCCCGGCTCAGATGGCCGGCCAGCGCCTCATCCTGGCTCGGCGCGCCAACACCGGCGGCGGACGAATCGCCGACGATCAGCAGGCGCAGCACCAGCGGGCCCTCGCCGGTCACGCCAGCCCGCTGGCC
>NZ_JAQOWX010000250.1:0-1932 GCF_028462495.1 Paucibacter sp. XJ19-41 | reverse complement strand
GCGCGGTGCCCAGCAAGCCGGCACATGGACCCCGGCGCGCCGCGCCGGCGCTGACGAGGACCTGCTGGCCCGCGTCGGCCAGCTCTACCAGGACGATGCCGCGCTGTCCGCCGCCTGGCAGCGGGCGATGGCCCAGCAGGGCATGCTGGGCGGGGAGTCGGCCGGCACGGGTAATGGTTTTGCCGCGTTGGCCCGCCAGGCCGGCACTTTTCTGGCGGCCGAACAGGGTCCGCGTGTCGCCTGGCTGGAAGCCAATGGCTGGGACACCCACACCAACCAGGCCGGCCGTTTGCAGCGCCTGCTGGCCGGCCTGGATGAGGGCCTGCTGGCGCTGCGCGAGGCGCTGGGCGCGCAGTGGCCGCACAGCACGGTGCTGGTGATGACCGAGTTCGGCCGCTCGGCGGTGCTGAACGGCAGCGGCGGCACCGACCATGGCACGGCCGGCATGGCCTTGCTGGCCGGTGGCGCGGTGGCCGGCGGTCGGGTGCTGACCGACTGGCCCGGCCTGGCCCGGACCCAGCTGCTCGATGGCCGCGATCTGCGCCCGACCCTGGACCTGCGCCAGCTGATCGCGGCCCTGTTGCAGCGCCAGTTCGGCCTCAGCCAGGCCCAGCTGGCGGGCAGCGTGCTGCCCGGTGTGAGCGCCCGTGAGCTGGCGCTGTGGCGCGCCTGAGCGATGATGGTGAACAGGATGAAAGCAACGCTGATTTCTCTTCTGCTGGTGGGGCTGGTCTGCGCGGCGGCCCAGGCCGCACCGCCGGACGTGCCCGACCCACAGGACTGGGCGCGGCTAACGCCCGAGCAGCAGCAGCAACGCCGCAGCGAGCTCAAGCAGCGGCTGCAGCAGGCCACGCCGGCCGAGCGTCGCGAGTTCCGCGAGCAGCTGCGCCAGCGGCTCGAGACATTGAGCCCGGCCGAGCGCCGCGCGCTGGTCGCCCAGACCCGTGAGCGCTGGGATCAGCTGCCGCCCGAGCAGCGCCAGCGCATGGCCGAGCAGCGCCGCCAGGAGATCCAGGCCATGTCGCCCGAGCAGCGCCGCGAGCTGCTGCGGCAGCGCCGGGCCATGCTGGACAAGCTCAGCCCCGAGGAGCGGCGGGCACTGCGCGAGAAGCTGCCCGAGCGATGAGCGACAGCGCAGCTGCCACCGCGCCCGGCCTGCTGGCCCGCTGGTTCGGCCGCGCGCCGCGCCAAGCCGGCGAGGACTGGGCGCTGTGGCGCCACGCCTGCGAGGGCGAGGCGCTCGCGGCCACCGAGCTGGTGCGCCGGCTGACACCCCAGGCCCATGGACTGGCCCTGCAGCTGCTGCGTCGCAGCGAGGACGCCGAGGATGCGGTGCAGGAGTCCTTTCTGCGCCTGTGGGGCAGCCGGCCCAGCGATGCCCGCGGCGCCAGCCTGGCCACCTTCTTCAACACCATTGTGATCAACCGCTGCAAGACCTGGCTGGGCCGGCGCCAGGAGCTGGCCACCGAACAGGCGCTGCTGACCGAGCTGGCCGATGCCCAGCAACAGCTTATCGAGCCTGCCCCGGCCCGCAGCGCTGGCGAGTTGACCGCCGCCATGCAGCGCCTGCCGGCGCGCCAGCGCATGGCGCTGGCGATGTGGGCCTATGCCGATGCCTCGGTGGCCGAGATCGCCGCCACGCTGGACCTTGAACCCAATGCCGCCCACCAGCTGCTGTACCGCGCCAAGCAGGCGCTGCGCCAGCAGCTGCGGGAAGGAGAGTCATGATGAAGCCCGATGAAGCCGGCGCTGACGAAGCGCTGCGCCAGACCCTGCGCACCGGCCTCCACGCGGCCGACGATTCCCGTGAGGCGCTGCAGGCCCGCGTGCTGGCCCAGTGGCGCCAGCGCCATGCACCTTTGTCCGCCGAGGCCAGGCTGGCAAGCGCCGGCGGGCAGGACTGGCCCGCCTCGCGCCCGCGGCGCTGGCTGG
>NZ_JAQOWX010000025.1:0-52967 GCF_028462495.1 Paucibacter sp. XJ19-41 | reverse complement strand
TTGATCAGACGCAGCTCCAGGCCCCAGGCTTCCTGGGGCTGCAGCACGAGGCGCAGTGGCGCGGCCGAGGATTGCGCCGCCGCCGGCTCGGGCCGGAACACAAAGCAGGGCGCCTGCGCCCCCAGCGCGCAGGCCTGCAGCCGGCGCAGCTGCTCGGGCCGCGTCGAGGCCGGCAGCCAGGCCAGCACGGCGCCGGCGGCATTGGCCTTGAGCACCTGCTCCAGCGTCCACAGGATCTGGATCGGCGTGGCGGGGGCCAGCCAGACGAGCTGCCGGCTGTTCAGGCCCCAGGCCGCCAGGCCGGGCAGATGCGGTGTGAAGGGCGGGTTGATCAGCAACAGACTGCGCCCGCCGGCCTGGGCTGCCGCCAGTGCCGGTCCCAGCAGCCGGAACTCGCAGACCCCCGGGCGCGGCTGCAGGATCTCGCTGAGGCTGCGGCCCGGCCAACCGCCTCCGGGCAGGGCGGCGTCCAGCGCGGCAAAGCCGCTGGGCAGGCCCGGACTGCTGCCATGGGCCAGCTCGGAGCCGCGCCAGAGCGACTGGCGCAGCGGGCCTTCGAGCAGGGAGAGGGGGGCGTGCATGGGAACTGCAATGATCCAATAACTGTATGTTTATACAGTATATGGCCGGCAGATGCAGCGGCTGCGGTGTGCAGTTTTTGGCCTCGCTGTGCTGCTACCGCTCGAGCAAGGGGGTAACAACCCGCGCCGGTCTCGCCATATCGGTTAAAACCCTGGGGTGCGCCGACTTGTATCGGCGCGTATCGGGAGGTTGCCGCTCATGAGTTCGCGAGAAGAGATGTCGATGCCGCTGGAAACGGCTCGCCTGCTGCTGCGAGCCCCTCGCGAACAGGACCTGGACGAGATCTACGGCCTGCATGCCGATCCGGTCACCAACCGCTTCAGCCCCGGCGGCCCGCTGCACTCCGCCGAGGCCGCTGCCAGCTTGCTGCAAGGCTGGCTGGCTCACTGGCAGAGCCAGGGCTTTGGCTACTGGGTGATTGCCGAGCGCGAGCACCCGGAGCAGTTGCTGGGCTGCGGCGGCATCATGAACAGGCCGATCGGCGGCCAGCCGGGCCTTTATCTGTATTTCCGTTTCCGGCCCCATGCCTGGGGTCGCGGCTATGCCTCGGAAATGGCCCAGGCAGCGCTGGCCCAGGCCTTCGACATCCTGCATGCCCCCGCCGTGCAGGCGGTGGTGCAGCCGGCCAACACCCCCTCGCGCAAGACGCTGGAGCGCATCGGCATGCTGCTGAAGGGCTCGTTGGCCGATGTGCCGGGCCAGGCGCCCAGCCTGGTCTACGAGATCACGGCGGCGCGCTGGGCCACGCTGCCGAAGACGCCGCCGGAGCCGACGCCGTTCGGGGCTTAGCGCCTGCCAAAGCAGGTGTTTTGCAGGTGCCAGCCAGAAAAATCTCAAACCGCCTGCCAAATCATCCGAAAACGCATGTAAAGCGCAAGCAGCGCTTATAGTCCTGTCAAAGCAGGAGAAATGATGCGCAAAGTGGTGGCCGAGCCCTTTCCCGACCCGCTGATCCGCGATGCAGCCGCATTCGGGCAGGCGGTGCGCGCCGCGCGCACCGCTGCGGGCATCAGCCTGGAAGCCGCCGCCCAGGCCCTGGGAATCAGCAAGGCGACGCTCGGATCCCTGGAAGGGGGCTCGGGCACCGTCGCGCTCGGCACCGCCTTGCGCGTGGCGCGAGAGCTCGGCGTGGCCGTGTTCGCCACGCCCCTCGCGGCGCAATTCGAGGCCGCCACGGCCTTGCAGACCCTGCGGAAAACCGAACCGGGCCCCTGGGGCGGCCCCAGCGCAGCCCCATCGGACCCCGCGAAACCGGCGCGTGAACGCGGGCACACCGCATGATCCAGCTCGCCATCTGGGCAGGTCATGATCGCGTCGGCACGCTGTCCCACGACGGGCCGAGCAATCTGTTCGACTTCAGCTACGCCGAGGCTTGGCAGCAAGGGCCTCGCAGTTTCCCGCTGAGTCCGCAGATGCCGCTGTTCACCGCCGCCCATGCTGCGGGCACCCCTGCCTTCGGCGAACTGCCGGCGCAGACGCGCTCGGCCATCGCCCGCGCCTTCTTCCAGAACCTGCTGCCTGAAGGCCAGGCGCTCGAAGTCGCCGCCCAGGCCAACGGCCTCGCGCGCGGCAACCTGGCCGGGCTGCTCGCGGCCCTCGGCGCCGAGACCGCGGGCGCCCTGCGCGTGACGCTGCTCGACGACACGCCATCGCCCGCAGCACCAGCTCTTCGCCCACTGCCGCTCGCCGAACTGAGCGAGCGCATCCGCAGTCGCCCCGAGCAACCGTTCTCCATCTGGGACGGCAAGGTGCGCCTCTCCATCGCCGNGCTCTTCGCCCACTGCCGCTCGCCGAACTGAGCGAGCGCATCCGCAGTCGCCCCGAGCAACCGTTCTCCATCTGGGACGGCAAGGTGCGCCTCTCCATCGCCGGCCTGCAGGACAAGATCGCCGTCTATGAGGACGGCGGCAAGCTCTTTCTCGCCAACGGCGACGGCATCGCCTCCACCGTCATCCTCAAGCCCGCGCCCGCCAACGCCCGCTTGGCTGAGCTGCCGGCCATCGAGCACAGCTGCATGCGCCTGGCCGCCGCAGCCGGCATAGCGACGGCCAGGACCCGGCTGTTGCATGCCCCCGAGCCGGTCCTGCTCGTCGAACGGTTCGATCGGCGGCGCAGCGGCGACGGTGGCATCGAGCGCCTGCACATCATCGACGCCTGCCAGGCCTTGGGGCTGGCTCCCGAGCTCAAGTACGAACGCGCCTACGGCGACCAGGACGCCGTGAAGCACCTGCGCGACGGCGCTAACTTGCCCGGCCTCTTCGGTCTCGCCGACCTCAGCCCCGCGCCCTTGGCCATGCGCACGCAGTTGCTGGACCGCCTGCTCTTCAATGTCCTGATCGGCAACTCCGACGCCCATGGCAAAAACTGGTCGTTCTTCGTGGGCCCACAGGCCGGTCTGCTCACCCTCGCGCCTGCCTACGATCTCGTCGACGTCGAAGCTGTTGCCCACGAGCATATGAGCACCAGCTTTGCCATGGGCATCGGCAACGCCTTCAGCCCCGAGGAACTCACGCCGTTCGAGTGGGCCAGCATGGCCGCGCAGTGCCGGCTCGCACCCCGGCACCTCGCCGCACGCCTCCAGGCCCTGAGCGGGATCTTGCCTCGGCTGCTCCGTGATGCCCATGACGGTCTGGCGCAGCAAGGCGTGCCGCCCGCGCTGCTGGCCCGCATGGAAGAGCGGCTGCAAAGGCGCTGCGCCAAGGGTTCGGCCCAGGCCGCTGACATCGCACAAGTGCCCCCAAATCTGCTTTGACCGCCTGGCGGCGTCTCAAAGCTCAGGTGACGGGGTCTTGCCGGATCAGCTGGGCTTGTAGGCCACCACGTCGATCTCGACCTTGGCGTCGACCATCAGGCGGGCCTCGGTGGTCGAGCGGGCCGGTTTGCCGTTCGGGAAGTAGCTCATATAGACGCGGTTGAAGGCGCCGAAGTCGCGCGCATCGTCCAGCCACACGGTGCTCTTGCAGACATCGTCCAGCGTGCAGCCGGCCAGCGCCAGCACGGCCTTCAGATTGGCCATCACCTGGTGGGTCTGGGCCTCGATGCCGCCGCTGATGATCTCGCCGGCGGCATTGGCCGGCACCTGGCCCGACACATAGATGAAATCGCCGGCCCGCACGGCAGGCGAGAAGGGGCGGGCTTGTTGGTCGGAGGCGACGGGCGGGGCGCCCAGGTATTCCAATGGCATGCTTGGCTTTCAGGGTGTGTGAATGAAAGTGTATTTCAACATCCGTCGCTGAACAGCGGGTTTTCTCTAGGTTTAATCGGCTTAAACCTGGATATCGTTCTCTGCATTGAAATTAATTTTCATGACGGAGAGCCATCTATGCGAGCAGCCATCCCTTTCTTGTTTGCGCGACGCCGCGTCCTCGCTGGCCTGGCGGGTGCCGTCCTGCTGGGCGGCTTGCAGCCTGCGTTGGCTCAGGGCGCGGCCACCGGCCATGCGACGCTGGCCATGGTGGCCGAGCCGCAGACGCTGGACCCGATGGCCTCCACCGCCGATCTGGTCGGCACCATCATGCAGCATGTGTTCGAACCGCTCTACACCTTCGATGCCAAGTGGCAGCTGGTGCCTATGCTGGCCGAGGCCATGCCCAAGGTCTCGGCCGACGGCAAGACCTACCGCATCGCGCTGCGCAAAGGTGTCAAGCTGCATTCGGGCCGCGATCTGAATGCCGAGGATGTGCTCGCCAGCCTGCAGCGCTGGATGGACAACGCGCCGCGCGGCAAGGCCGTGGCCAGGGAGTTGGCCGGCATGAAGGCGCTGGGCCCGCTGGAGATCGAGCTGAGCTTGAAGAATCCCTATGCGCCGCTGGTGGCCCAGCTGGCCCTGCCCACCGGCATGGCCGCCATCATGGCCAAGGAGGCGATCGCGCTGCCGCTGAAGGAGTTTGTCGGCACCGGGCCTTACCGCTTCAAGGAACGCCGCCCCGATCAATATGTGCTCTTGAGCCGCTTCGATCAGTACAGCGCCCGCAAGGAGCCGGCCAACGGCTATGGCGGCAAGCGCGAGGCGCTGATCGCCGAGCTGCGCTTCGTGCCGGTGCCCAATGCCAACACCCGGGTCGAGGGCGCGCTGGCCGGCCAGTACCACTATGCCGACCTGCTGCCGGTCGAGGCGATGGCGCGGCTGGACAAGGCTCAGGGCAAGACCGTGGCCCTGATGACGCCTTCGTTCGGCTTCCCCTACATCGTCTTCAATACCAAGGAAGGCCCGCTGGCCAGCCAGGCGCTGCGCCAGGCGGTGCAGACCGCGATGGGCAGCGGCGAGATGCTGGCCGCCGGTTTCGGCGACACGCGCTTCTTCAGCGCCGAGGCGAACCACTTCCCCAAGGGCTCGCCATTTTATTCCACCGCCGGCGCCGATCAGTACAACCAGCGCAATGCCGCGAAAGCCAAAGCCATGGCCGAGAAGGCCGGCTACAAGGGCGAGACCATCCGTGTGCTGACCAGCCGCCAGTACGATTTCCACTACAACATGGCCCTCTTGATGGCCGAGCAGTTCAAGCGCGCCGGGCTGAAGGTGGAGCTCAATGTGGTCGACTGGGCCACCCTGGTGCAGCGCCGCGGCGAAGCCAGGCTGTGGGATCTCTACATCACGCACTCGGGCCAGTTCCCCGAGCCGATGCTGTCGCCGCCGCAGCTGGGCGAGGGCGCACCGGGCTGGTGGAACAGCCCGGCCAAGATCGCCGCGCTGGAGACCTTCAACCGCGAGGCCGACCCCGCCAAGCGCGGCGCGCTGTGGGGCAAGGTCCAGCAGGTGGTCTACGACGAAGTGCCCTATGTCAATGTCGGCAAGTTCGCCAGCTTGTCGGCGCGCAGCCCTCTGCTTTCGAACTACCAGCCGGCCGCCTGGCCCTTCTTCTGGAACGTCACGGTCAAGAACTGACCCCTGGCTCCCTTGACTCCCATGCTGAAGTACCTGCTTTCGCGCCTGGGCGGCATGGCGCTGGTGATGGCCATCGTCGCGGTGCTGGTGTTCCTGCTGACGCGCGCCGCGCCCGGCGATCCGGTGGCCGTGTTGCTGGGCGACCAGGCCACGCCGGCCGACATCGCCCGCGTGCGCGTGCAGTACGGGCTGGACCAGCCGCTGCTGCTGCAGTTCGGCTACTGGCTGCGCGAACTGGCCCAGGGCAATCTGGGTGACTCGATCTTTCTGCAGCGCCCGGTCACGCAGGCGCTGTGGGAGCGCGCCGAGCCGACCTTTTTGCTGGCCCTGCTGGCGGTGGGCATCGCGGCGCTGATCGGCGTGCCCTGCGGTGTGCTGTCGGCGGTGTTCCGTGGCCGCTTCATCGACCAGTTCTTCACCGGCCTGGCGATGCTGGGCGCCAGCATCCCGAGCTTCTGGATGGGGCTGGTGCTGATACAGATCTTCGCGGTGGGCATGGGCTGGTTCCCGGTCTCGGGCTATGGCGAGCCCGGCGCGCCCTTGCTGGCGCGCCTGCACACGCTGGTGCTGCCGGCCCTGGTGCTGGGTCTTTTGAACTCGGCGCTGATCATCCGCTTCACGCGTGCCTCGATGCTGGACGTGCTGGGCGAGGACTATGTGCGCACCGCCCGCTCCAAGGGCCTGCCCGAGGGAGTGGTGGTGTTCAAGCATGCGCTGCGCAATGCCCTGGTGCCCATCGTCACGGTGCTGGGCCTGACCGTCGCGCTGATGATTGGCGGCGCGGTGATCACCGAGACGGTGTTCGGCCTGCCCGGCGTGGGCAATCTGGTCGTCAACGCGGTGCTGCGGCGCGACTACCCGGTGATCCAGGGCGCGCTGCTGGTGATCGCGGCCATCTATGTGCTGATCAATTTCTTCATCGACCTGCTCTATATGCTGGTCGATCCGCGAGTCAAAGTATGAAGATGCCCCTTGCGCTCAAACAGCTGGTGCGCCGCCGCATCGTGCTGGTCGCGATGATTGTTCTCACGCTGATCTCGGTGCTGGCGCTGGGGGCCGAGGCCTTCGGCCGCTTCGACCCGAACGACACCGCCATCATGGAGCGTCTGCGCGGCCCCGGCGCCGCGCACTGGCTGGGCACGGACGAGCTGGGCCGCGATGTCTATGCCCGCATCGTCCATGGCGGCCGCTACTCGCTGATGATTGCCGCCAGCACCGCGCTCGGAGCCGTTTTAATGGGCACCTTGCTGGGCCTGGTGGCCGGTTTCTTCAAGCGCCTGGACGGGCCGCTGATGCGCCTGGTCGACGCGATGATGTCCTTCCCCGACATCCTGCTGGCGATCGCGCTGGTGGCCATCCTCGGACCGTCGATGTTCAACGTCGTGCTGGCCCTGGTGCTGGTCTACACGCCGCGCGTCGCGCGGGTGGTGCGGGCCTCGACCTTGGTGCTGCGCGAGCTGCTCTTCGTCGAGGCGGCTCGCGCGGTGGGCGTCAGCACGGGGCGCATCTTGTGGCGCCACATCCTGCCGAACCTGCTGTCGCCGGTGCTGGTGCAGCTGAGCTTCATCTTCGCCTACGCGATCCTGGCCGAGGCCGGTCTGTCCTTTCTGGGCGTCGGCGTGCCGCCCGACATCCCCACCTGGGGCACGATGGTGGCGGGCAGCCAGAGTTATGCACACCAGGCCTTCTGGGTCGTGCTGTTCCCTGGCCTGGCCATCATCTTCACCGCGCTGTCCTTGCAATTGGTCGGCGATGCCGTGCGCGATCTGCTGGACCCGAAACTGAAGAAGTCGATGCGATGAGTAGTAGCAGTCACGAGCCTCTGCTGAGTGTCCAGAGCCTGGGCACCGCCTTCCCGACCCAGGATGGCTTGGTACGCGCGGTCGCCGATGTCAGCTTCAGCGTGCTGCCAGGCCGCACGACCGCCCTGGTCGGCGAGTCGGGCTCGGGCAAATCGGTCACCAGCCTGACCCTGATGGGTCTGCTGCCCAAGGACTGCGGGGCGCAGATCAGCGGCCGCGCCGAGTTCCTCTGCCGCGACGGCCGCCAGGTCGATCTGCTGAGCCTGCCGCCCAAGCAGGCCCGGGCGCTGCGCGGCAACGAGATCGCGATGATCTTCCAGGAGCCGATGACCAGCCTGAACCCGGTGCTGACCATTGGCGAGCAGATCGCCGAGAGCCTGCGCCTGCACAAGGGCCTGGACCGCGCGGCCGCGCTGGCCGCGGCCAAGCGCATGCTGGAGCTGGTCGAGATTCCGGCCGCCGGCCAGCGCCTGCATGAATACCCGCACCAGCTCTCCGGCGGCATGCGCCAGCGCGTGATGATTGCGCTGGCGATGGCCTGCGAGCCGCGCCTCTTGATCGCCGACGAGCCGACCACCGCTTTGGACGTCACGATACAGGCGCAGATCCTGGCGCTGATGGGTCGGCTGCAGCGCGAGACCGGCATGAGCATGCTCTTCATCACGCACAACCTGGGCGTCGTCGCCCACCATGCCGACCAGGTCGTCGTGATGTATGCCGGCCGCGTGGTCGAGAGCGCGCCGGTGCGGCCGCTGTTCGCCGCACCGCAACACCCCTACACACAAGGCCTGTTGAACTGCCTTCCGGCCAAGGCGCGCAAGCCTGGCGAGCCGCGACCCAAGCGCCTGTTCGCGATCCGCGGCCAGGTCGCCAGCCCGCTGGCGCCGCCACCGGGCTGCGCCTTCGAGCCACGCTGCGACCGCGCCGAGGCGCGCTGCCGTGAGGCGATGCCGGCCCTGCTGGCGCAGGCCTCCGCCGAACGCCAGGCGCGCTGCATCCATGTCGAGGAGTGGGTCTGATGTATCAAGAACAACAACAGCCGCTGATCGAGGTGCGCCAGCTGAAGCGCTACTTCGGCGATGCCAAGCAGCCGGTGCGCGCGGTCGACGATGTCAGCTTCACGATCCAGCCCGGCGAGACCCTGGGTCTGGTCGGCGAATCGGGCTCGGGCAAGAGCACCCTGGGCCGCAGCCTGTTGCGGCTGATCGATCCCAGCGCCGGCCAGGTGCTGTATCGCGGCGAGGACATCACCCGGGCCGGCAGCGGCCGCATGCGCGAGCTGCGCCGCAAGCTGCAGATCATCTTCCAGGACCCCTATGCCAGCCTGAACCCGAAGATGCGCATCGCCGACATCCTCGGCGAAGCGCTGGACACCCATGGCCTGGCCAAGGGCCGCGAGGCCAGGGCGGCGCGCATCGCCGAGCTGCTGGATCTGGTGGGGCTGCGGCCCGAGCATGGCGCGCGCTTCCCGCACGAGTTCAGCGGCGGCCAGCGCCAGCGCATCGGTGTGGCGCGGGCGCTGGCGGTCGAGCCGGAGTTCATCGTCGCTGACGAGCCGCTGTCGGCGCTGGACGTCTCGATCCAGTCCCAGGTCGTCAACCTGCTATGCGATCTGCGCGAGCGCTTCAAGCTGACGATGCTCTTCATCTCGCACGACCTCGATGTGGTCGAGTACCTGTGCGACCGCGTCGTTGTGCTGTATCTGGGCCGCGTGATGGAGGTGGCCGAGACCGAGGCGCTCTACGCGCAGCCGCTGCACCCCTACACTCGTGCGCTGTTGGCCGCCTCGCCCCAGCCCGACCCCGAGGCGCCGCACCGCCCGGTGCCGCTGCAGGGCGACATCCCCAGCCCGATGAACCCGCCCTCGGGCTGCGTGTTCCGCACCCGCTGCCCCCAGGCCCAGGCGCGCTGCGCCGAGGCGATTCCCCCCTTGACCGAAGTGCGTCCCGGCCGTTTCTCGGCCTGCTGGCGCCAGGAGCTTTTCGTATGACCACGCCTGTTGTTCTGAGTCCCGCGCTGAAAGGTTTTCCGCTGACCGAGCCGCCGCTGCCGCTGGCCGAGCTGGCTGCCAAGCAGTGGAATGTGCTGGCCGGCGATCTGCCCTTGCCGCTGGCGGTGATCAAGCGCGAGGCGCTGGAGCACAACGTCCGCTGGATGCAGGACTACGCGCGCGGCCAAGGCGTGGCGCTGGCGCCGCATGGCAAGACGACGATGAGCCCGCAGCTGTTCCAGCGCCAGCTCGATGCCGGCGCCTGGGGCATCAGCTTCGCAACGATCAAGCAGCTGGCGGTCGGCGTCGCCAGCGGCGTTCGCCGCGCGGTGATCGCCAACCAGGTCTGCAGCGAGGCCGACCTGGCCGGTCTGGCGGCGCTGCTCGCGCGGCACGCCGATCTGCGCGTGGTCTTCCTGGTCGACTCGCTGGCCCAGTGCGCGCTGATCGAGCGCTGGCAGCAGAGGCAAGACCTGGCACCTGTATTCGAGGTGCTGCTGGAGATCGGCCTTGCCGGTGGCCGCAGCGGCACGCGCGGCGAGGACGAGGCGCTGGCCCTGGCCGCGCATCTGCACGCCAGCCCGGTATTCCGGCTGGCGGGCATCGAATGCTATGAGGGCCTGGGCGCCACCGGCGACAGCGCGGTCGACAGCGCCTATGCCGACGCGCTGATGGCGCGGGTGCAGGCGGTGGCCCGGACCTGCGCCGAGCGCGGCTGCTTCGACGCGGCCGACGAGATCATCGTCTCGGCCGGCGGCTCCGGCATCTTCGATCTGGTGGCCGGCGCGCTGCGGCCGCGCCTGGGCAAGCCGGTGCTGGGCCTGCTTCGCTCGGGCTGCTACATCACCCATGACCACGGCCACTACAAGCGCCTGGTCAATGTGCTGGACCAGCGCTGCCGGCATGTCGACGGCCTGCAGAGCGCGCTGGAGGTCTGGGCCCTGGTGCAGTCCTGCCCGGAGCCGGGCCTGGCCATCCTGGCCGTGGGCCGGCGCGACATCTCCTTCGACATCGATCTGCCGACCCCCGTCTGGCATGCGCCGCTGGACTCGCGGGCGCCGCTGGCCGCACCGGCCGCCTGGCGCATCACCGGGCTCAATGATCAGCACGCCTATCTGCGCTGGGACCCGGCCGCCGCGCTGGGCCCGCAGGTCGGCGACCGGCTGGGCCTGGGCATCTCGCATCCCTGCACCACCTTCGACAAATGGACCTGGTTGCCCATCGTCGAGAACGACTACCGCATCAGCGACGCGGTGCTGACCCACTTCTGAAGGCCAGGCGATGAGCAAGAGCAAGGGGCTGATGGCGGCTATCGCCGAAGCGCAGCAGAAAGCGCCGGCCGCGCGCCGCGCGATCTTCGCGCTGATGCTGGCGGACCCGGAGCGGGTGCTGGATGAGAGCTTCGAGGTGCTGGCGGCGCGCAGCGGCGCCTCGGTGCCCACCATCATGCGGGCCTGCCGCGATCTGGGCTTTGCCGGGTTGCGCGAATTCAAGCTGGCGTTGGCGCAGGAGATGGCCCATCAGGAGGCGCTTGGCGGCTCGCCGCTGCACCGCCGCGTGCAGCTGCAGGACACGACCGAGCAGGTGGCCCACAAGATCACGCGCGGGGCGGCCGGCACCATCGCCGGCCTGAGCAGCCAGCTCGATGCCCAGGCCCTGGATGCCGCCGCCCACGCGATCGCCCACGCGACCCGCATCGATGCGCTGGCGGCCGGCGCGACCTCCAACTTCATGGCCGCCGATCTGCATGCGCGGCTGTTCCGCCTGGGTCTGGTGTCCAACGCCTGGTCCGACTTCCATTCGCAGCTGCTGGCCGCGGCCACGCAGGGCCCGGGCGGTGTGGTTGTCGCGATCTCCCATGTCGGCGGCATGCCGCTGCTGCTGGAGGCGGTGGCCGTGGCGCGGGCCCAGGGCGCGACCGTGATCGCGCTGACCCAGCCGGGCACCAAGCTGGCCGCCAATGCCGATATCGTGCTGGGTCTGAAGGTGCCGGAGGATGCGGTGATGCATGTGGGCACCGAGGCCTATCTGGCCCATCTGACCGCCATCGAGGTGCTGACCGTGCTGATCGCCAAGGTGATCGGCGAGCCGGCGGTCTATCGCCTGCAAAGCGTGCGTGAGGTGCTGCAGCGCCATGGCATCGACACGCACGACCATCCGCTGCTGAACTGGCAGGTGCCCCATGAGTGAGTCCTGGCTGCTGCAAGGCGGGCTGATCGTCGACGGCTCGGGCGCGACGCCGGCCTGGCGCGGCGATGTACTGCTGCAGGGCGAGCGCATCGTGGCGATGGGCGAGGGGCTGACGAGCGCCAGCGCGCGCCGCCTCGACTGCGCCGGCAAGGTAGTCGCGCCGGGCTTCATCGATGTGCACACCCATGACGACGCGCTGGTGCTGGAACAGCCCGATTGCCTGCCCAAGATCTCGCAAGGCATCACCACCGTGGTGGCCGGCAACTGCGGCATCTCGCTGGTGCCGCTGCTGACCGAGGCACCGCAGCCGCCCTTGAATCTGCTGGGCCGCACGGGCTTTCGCTTCGCCAGCTTTGCGGCCTATCAGGAGGCCGTCAATGCGGCGCAGCCGGCGGTCAATGTGGTCTCGCTGATCGGCCACACGGCGCTGCGCTTTGCGACCATGGGCGATGTGACGCAGCCGGCTTCCGATGCCGAGCTGGCCCGCATGGAGGCGCTGCTGGACGCGGCGCTGGCCGAGGGCGCGCAAGGCCTGTCCTCGGGCCTGTTCTACCAGCCGGCGGCCGCCGCGCCGGCCGCCGAGGTGCTGGCCCTGGCCCGCATCGTGGCCCGCCACGGCGGCGTCTATGCCAGCCATCTGCGCGACGAGATGGCGGCGATCCTGGAGGCCATGCACGAGGCTGCCGACACCGCCTTCGAGGCCGGGGTGCCGCTGATCTTGTCGCACCACAAATGCGCCGGCCCGGCCAACTGGGGCCGCACGCAAGAGACCTTGCCGCTGATCGATCGTTTCGCCGCACGCCAGGGCGTGGGCCTGGACGTCTACCCCTATCTGGCCGGCTCCACCGTGCTGCGCGAGGACCTGGTCGACGGCGTGATCGAGGTGCTGCTGACCTGGAGCGAGCCCTATCCCGAGCTGGGCGGGCGCAGCCTGGCCGATATCGCGGCCGAGTGGGGCGTCGACCAGAAGGAGGCCTGCCGGCGCCTGCAGCCGGGTGGCGCCTGCTACTTCCAGATGCATGAGGACGATGTCGAGCGGGTGCTCGCGCACCGGCTGACGATGATAGGTTCCGACGGCCTGCCGCACGACCGCCATCCGCATCCGCGGCTGTGGGGCGCCTTCCCGCGGGTGCTGGCGCGCTACTGGCGCGAACGCGGCCTGTTCACCTTGGAGCAGGCGGTGCACAAGATGACCGGCCTGTCGGCGCGCCAGTTCCGACTGCAAGAGCGTGGCGAGCTGCGCCCCGGCTGGGCCGCCGATGTCGTCGTGTTCGACCCTGAGCGGGTGCAGGACCTGGCCAGCTTCGAGGCGCCGCTGCTGCGCTCGCAAGGCATAGACGCGGTTTTCGTCAACGGGCGGCAGGCCTATGACGGCGGCACCGCGGTGCTGGTGCGGGCCGGGCGGGCCTTGCGCCGAAGCTCGGGGCCTGGGCAGGATTGACTCGGCCGGCTGGTCCGAACAGACCATGGCAGGGGCTCGCCCGGCCGTCAAAAAGTCACGCTGAAGCTGGAACATAGCAGGCCTGAGCGCAGACTCCGACCGCTGTGCGCCCGGCACAGCCGGCGTCGCGGCCGCCGGTCTCGCCCCTCCACGACAGCCCTGAGCGATCAGGGCTTCTGCCCGAAGGACTCGCATGCAATCGCTCAAGCCCCTGACCCTCGCCGTGACCCTGGGCCTGTTGACCTTGTCGGCCCAGGCCGACGCACCCATCAGCCTGAGCTATCTGGGCCAGCAGATCGTGCCCAGCGGAACCCAGTACGCCGGCACCACGGTGGGCGGACTGTCCGGCATCGATTTCGACGCCGCCAAGCAGCGCTATTTCGCCATCAGCGATGACCGCTCGGGCCTGAACCCCGCGCGCTTTTACACGCTCAATCTGGATATCACTCGGTTCAGCCGCTCGGCCACGCCCGGCATGGCGGGCGTTGACTTCAGCAGCGTCGCCACCTTGCAGCGCCCCGAGGGCGGCGCGTTCGGACTCAACACCGTGGATCCGGAGGGGCTTCGCTACAACGCCGGCACCGGCACCCTGTACTGGAGCAACGAAGGCCAACGTTCGGCGGCGGGTTTCCAGAACCCCAGCGTGCGCGAGATGAATCTCGACGGCAGCCATGTGCGCAGCTTCAGCGTGCCCGGCGACTTCAATCCGGTGGGCAGCAACTCGGGCCTGGCCGCGGGCGACAGGGGCGTCCACAACAATCTGGCCTTCGAGAGCCTGACGCTGTCCACCGACGGCAAGACGCTCTACACCGCCACCGAGAACGGGCTGGCCCAGGACAGCCCGCCGTCAGCGCTTGCCAACGGCTCGACGGCGCGCATCCTGGCCTTCGATGTCGCTTCCGGCGCGGCCGCTGCGCAGTACGCCTACCAGGTGGCGCCGGTGGTCATTGCGCCGAATCCGGTCAATGGCTTCGCCACCAACGGCCTGACCGACCTGCTGGCCATCGGCGACCGCCAGTTCATTGCCATCGAACGCTCCTTCGCCGCCGGTGCGGTGACGCCGGGCACTCCGGTCACCGGCAACACCATCCGCCTGTTCCATGTGGATGCGCGTGCGGCGACCGACATCTCCGGCATCGGCGATCTGAGCGGCGCCAGCTACACCCCCGCCCAGAAGACCTTGCTTGCGGACCTGTCCACGCTGCAAAACGATGACGGCAGTTTTCTGGCCACCGACAATATCGAAGGTCTGACCCTGGGGCCGGTCGTCAACGGCAAACAAACCCTGATCCTGGTTTCGGACAACAACTTCTCGGGCACTCAGTTCACCCAGTTCATCGCGCTGGAAGTCAGCACCGTGCCTGAGCCCGGCAGCTGGGCCCTGATGTTGGCCGGCTTGTTTGCCCTGGGTCGTCGGACGCGGCGTCGCCGCTGACCTCGCTCAGGTAGCGCGCATCGGAAAGCTGCGCAACCCCTGCAGATCCAGCACCCGCAGCCCGCCGTACTCGACGCTGATCAGGCGTTGCTCATGCAGGCGCTTCAAGGCCTCGTTGACGCGCTGGCGTGACAGGCCGACCAGATAGCCCAGCTCCTGCTGGGTGATGCGCAGCATGCTGCCGACGCCGGGATAGAGCTGCGGGTGGAACAGCGCGGCGAGATTGCGGGCCACGCGCACATCGGGGTTACCGATGCGGTCGGTTTCGCGCGCCGCGATGAACTGGCCCAGGCGCTCGTTGAGCTGGTTCAGCACAAAGCGGTTGAAGCCGATGCTGTGCTCCAGCAGTTCGTGAAAGGTGTCGATCGGCAAGCCGGCCACCACGCTCTTGCGCAGCACCTGGATGTTGTAGCGGTAGACCTCGCGCTTGAGCAGCGTGCCTTCGCCGAACCAGCCGCCCGGCGGCACGCCGGTGAAGGTGATGGCCTGGCCGGTCGAGTCGTCATTGCTCATCTTCAACAGGCCATCGACGACACCGAACCAGAAATTGGCCTGCCGACCGATGCGGCAGACCCGTTCGCCGACCTCGGCATCGGCCACCTGCAGCTCGGCCACCGCCTGCTCGCGCTGGGCTGGCTCCAGCACGGCCAGCCAGGGAATGGCGTCGAGCTCGCTGCGGGTGGCGGCGCGGGCGCGCTGGCGCAAGGGCGCGCCGCTGGGGCTGGAGAAGGCGGAGACGGTCATGGCGCAGTCTGGATCGTGCAGCTTGACAGCAGGCTTACAAGCAGCTGTTTGAGACCCCCGGGAAAGCACGCCCCCGGGGTGTCCCTAGGAATGTCGTCGCAACGACAGCCTGGCGTCAAAGTCAGGCCTAGTATTGCACCCACTGAAGGCATGCAAGCCCCGCAGAAGGGCGTCATGCACCAGCACCGCCCGGCGGTGCGGACTGCACAGGAGACAGATGGTGGCGACGACTTTCCCCAGGCTCTTGATCGACCACGCGGCGCGGCGGCCCGATGCCGCTGCCTTGCGCGAGAAGGAATACGGCATCTGGCAGACGCTGACATGGGCGCAGCTGGCCCTGCTGGTGCGCGAGCTGGCCCATGGTCTGGCCCAGGCCGGGCTCAAGCGCGGCCAGCATCTGGTGGTGGTCGGCGAAAACCGGCCGCGGCTGTCGGCAGCAATGCTGGCGGCGCAGTCGCTGGGAGCGATTCCGGTGCCGCTGTATCAGGACGCGGTCAGCGCCGAATTCGTCTTCCCGATCAACAACGCCGAGATCGCGTTCGCGGTGGTCGAGGACCAGGAGCAGGTGGACAAGCTCCTGGAGATCCGCGAGCAGTGCCCGCAGCTGCAGCACATCTGGTTCGATGACCCGCGCGGCCTGCGCAACTATGTGGAGCCGGGCCTGGCCTCGCTGGATGATTTGTGCGCACGCGGCCGCCAGCATGCCAATGCCCACCCGGCTTTCTACGACGCCCAGGTCCAGCTCAGCGAGCCCAGCGATGTGGCAGCCATGTTCTTCACCTCGGGTACCACCGGCAACCCCAAAGGCGTGGTCCATACCCATTTGAGCCTGATCGACCGCGCCCAGGCCGGCGCGCGCTTTGACAAGCTGAGCAGCAGCGAAGAGGTGCTGGCCTATCTGCCGCCGGCCTGGATCGGCCAGAACATCTTCAGCTATGCGCAGTGGCTGGCCTGCGGCTATGTGGTCAACTGCCCCGAGTCGACCAGCACCGTCTCCATCGATCTGAAGGAGATCGGCCCGACCTATTACTTCGCGCCGCCGCGGGTCTTCGAAGGCCTGCTGACCAGCGTGATGATCCGTATGGAAGATGCCGGCGCGATCAAGCGCTGGCTGTTTGCGCGCTGCATGAGCCTGGCACGCCGCGTCGGGCCGGCGCTGATGGACGGCAAGCCGGTGAGCGGCAGCGACAAGCTGCTGTATGCGCTGGGCAATCTGCTGATCTACGGCCCGCTGCGCAACACACTGGGGCTCTCGCGGGTGCGCGTGGCCTACACGGCCGGCGAGGCCATAGGCCCCGATCTGTTCAGCTTCTACCGCAGCATAGGCATCAATCTGAAGCAGCTCTATGGCTCGACCGAGACGGCCGTGTTTGTCTGCCTGCAGCCCGACAACCAGGCTCGCTCGGACACGGTCGGCGTGCCGATCGATGGTGTCGAGATCAAGCTGGCACCCTCGGGCGAGATCCTGGTCAAGTCGCCGGGGCTGCTCAAGGGCTATTACAAGAACGATGCCGCGACGGCCGAGGTGCTGACGGCCGAGGGTTGGTATCACACCGGCGATGCCGGTTTCATCGATGCCAGTGGCCATCTTAAGATCATCGACCGCGCCAAGGATGTCGGCCGCATCGCCGGCGGTCCCAATGACGGCGCGATGTTCGCGCCCAAGTATGTCGAGAACAAGCTGAAGTTCTTCGCCCATATCAAGGAGGCGGTGGCCTTCGGCGACAAGCGCGAGCGCTGCTGCGCCTTCATCAATATCGATTTCGATGCGGTCGGCAACTGGGCCGAGCGCCGCAACCTGCCCTATGCCGGCTATACCGACCTGGCGCAGAAGCCCGAGGTCTATGAGCTGATCCGTGACTGCGTCGAACAGGTCAATGCCGACCTGGCCCAGGACGAGTTGCTGGCCGGCAGCCAGATCAGCCGCTTCCTGATACTGCACAAGGAACTCGATGCCGATGACGGCGAGCTGACCCGCACCCGCAAGGTGCGGCGCGGCGCGGTGGCCGACAAGTACGCGGTGCTGATCGAGGCCCTGTATGGCGGCAAGAACTCGCAGTTCATCGAGACCGCGGTGAAGTTCGAGGACGGGCGCAGCGGCAGTGTGTCGGCCGATCTGAAGATTGTTGATGTGAAGACCTTTCCCGCAGTCAGGAGGGCCGCCTGATGGCCGAGAAGAAGATCGGGGAAGTGATCCTCGACGTGCAGAACATCTCGCTGGCCTTCGGCGGCGTCAAGGCGCTGACCGATATCTCGTTCAATGTGCGCGAGCATGAGATCCGCGCCATCATCGGACCGAACGGTGCCGGCAAGAGCTCGATGCTGAACTGCATCAACGGCGTCTACCAGCCGCAGCAGGGCTCGATCACCTTCAAGGGCCAGACCTTCAAGCATATGAACTCGCGCCAGGTGGCGGAGATGGGCGTGGCGCGCACCTTCCAGAACCTGGCCCTGTTCAAGGGCATGAGCGTGCTGGACAACATCATGACCGGCCGCAATCTGCGCATGAAGACGAACATCTTCCAGCAGGCGATCCGTTGGGGCGCTGCCGAGCGCGAGGAGATCGCGCAGCGCGAGAAGGTTGAGCGCATCATCGATTTCCTCGAGATACCGGCCTACCGCAAGACTCCGGTCGGGCGTCTGCCCTACGGCCTGCAAAAGCGGGTCGACCTGGGCCGCGCGCTGGCGATGGAGCCGCAGGTGCTCTTGCTGGACGAGCCGATGGCCGGCATGAATGTCGAGGAGAAGCAGGACATGTGCCGCTTCATCCTCGATGTCAATGACGAGTTCGGCACCACCATCGTGCTGATCGAGCATGACATGGGCGTGGTGATGGACATCTCGGACCGCGTCGTCGTGCTGGACTACGGCAAGAAGATCGGCGATGGCGCGCCCGACGAGGTGCGCGCCAACGAAGACGTGATCAGCGCCTATCTCGGCACCAGCCACTGAGGACAAGAACATGGGACCGTTTCTCGAAACCCTGATTGGTGGCCTGATGGCTGGCATGCTGTACTCGCTGATCGCGCTGGGCTTTGTGCTAATCTTCAAGGCCAGCGGCGTCTTCAACTTTGCGCAGGGTGCGATGGTGTTGTTCGCGGCACTGGCGATGGCGCGCTTCTCCGAGTGGATTCCGCAATGGACCGGCATCGAGAGCAAGCTGGTCGTCAATGTGCTGGCCTTCGGCGTCGCGATGCTGATCATGATCGCGCTGGCCTGGTGCATCGAGCGCCTGGTGCTGGGCAAGCTGGTCAATCAGGAGGGCATCACGCTCTTGATGGCCACCTTGGGCATCACCTATTTCATCGATGGCTTTGGCCAGACCATTTTCGGCTCGGACATCTACAAGATCGATGTCGGCATGCCCAAGGATCCGTTGTTCCTGTTCGAGAGCGTTTTCGAGGGCGGCATCCTGGTGGGCCAGGAGGACCTGATCGCCACCGTCGTGGCTGCGGCCCTGGTCGGCGCGCTGGCGCTGTTCTTCCAGTACACCTCGACAGGTCGGGCGCTGCGCGCGGTGGCCGACGACCATCAGGCCGCCCAATCGATCGGCATCCCGCTCAAGCGCATCTGGGTCATCGTCTGGAGCGTGGCCGGTTTCGTCGCGCTGGTGGCCGGCATCATCTGGGGCTCCAAGCTGGGCGTGCAGTTCTCGCTGTCGCTGGTGGCGCTGAAGGCGCTCCCGGTGGTGATCCTGGGCGGCCTGACCTCGGTGCCGGGCGCCATCATCGGCGGCCTGCTGATCGGCGTCGGCGAGAAGCTGTCCGAGGCCTATATCGGGCCGATGCTGGGCGGCGGCATCGAGATCTGGTTTGCCTATGTGCTCGCTCTTGTCTTCCTGCTCTTCAGGCCTCAGGGCTTGTTCGGCGAGAAGATCATTGATCGCGTTTGAGCCCACAGGAGAAATAGAACATGCTCTATCGTGAGAACGGCCAGTTCAAGACCTCGTACCGGGCCGACCAGCAGATCTTCCCGATCGCGCAGGACCGCTTTGTCATCGGCCTGATCATTGCCGCAGCCCTGCTGCTGGTGCCGGCCCTGGCCGACGAGTACATGCTGCGGGCCATCTTCATCCCCTTCCTGATCCTGTCGCTGGCCGCCATCGGGCTCAATATCCTGGTCGGCTACTGCGGCCAGATCTCGCTGGGCACCGGCGCCTTCATGGCGGTGGGCGCTTATGCGGCCTACAACTTCTTTGTCCGCATTCCCGGCATGCCGCTGATCCCGGCCCTGCTGCTGGGGGGGCTGTGCGCGACCGTGGTCGGTGTCTTCTTCGGCATTCCCTCGCTGCGCATCAAGGGCCTGTATCTGGCGGTCGCTACCCTGGCGGCGCAGTTCTTCACCGATTGGGCCTTTCTGCGCATCAAGTGGTTCACCAATGACTCGGCCTCCGGCTCTGTCAGCGTCTCGGGCCTGCAGGTGCTGGGCATGCCGATCAACACGCCGCTGCAGAAATATCTGTTCTGCCTGCTCTTCGTGATCGTGTTTGCCTGGTTGGCCAAGAACCTGGTGCGCGGCCATATCGGTCGCTCCTGGATGGCGATGCGGGACATGGATGTGGCGGCCAGCGTGATCGGCATCCGGCCGGTGCAGGCCAAGCTCAGCGCCTTCGCGGTCAGCAGCTTCATTGTCGGCGTGGCCGGCGGGCTGTGGGGCTTTGTGCACCTGGGCTCCTGGGAGCCGGCGGCCTTCTCGATCGACCGCAGCTTCCAGCTGCTCTTCATGGTCATCATCGGCGGGCTGGGCTCCATCATGGGCAGCTTCTTCGGCGCCGCCTTCATCGTGGTCCTGCCGATCTTCCTGAACCAGGCGCTGCCGGCGCTGGGCAGCCTGTTCGGCATCAATGTCGACACGGCCCTGGTTAGCCACACCGAAGCGATGGTGTTCGGCGCGCTGATCGTGTTCTTCCTGATCGTCGAGCCCCATGGCCTGGCCAAGCTCTGGTCCACCGCCAAGGAGAAGCTCAGACTCTGGCCTTTCCCGCACTGAATACCAACCCGGCACCCAAGAGTGCTTTTTTCTAGGAGACAAGCATGACGATGTTGAATATCAGGCGCTTCGCGCTAGCGGCCACCCTGGTCGGTGCCGGCCTGGCCTCGCTGGTCACGGCCCCGGCCTTCGCCCAGGCCAAGGAGCAGTTCTTTCCGGTGCTGGTCTACCGCACCGGCGCTTACGGCCCCAACGGCACGCCCTGGGCCAATGGCTATGTCGACTACCTGAAGCTGGTCAATGCCCAGGGCGGTATGAACGGCGTCAAGATCTCCTTCGAGGAGTGCGAGTTCGGCTACGCCACCGACCGCGGCGTCGAATGCTATGAGCGCCTGAAGGGCAAGAACGGTGGCGCCACCGTGTTCCAGCCGCTGTCCACCGGCGTGACCTTTGCGCTGACCGAGAAGGCCCCGGCCGACAAGATCCCGCTGATCACGGCCGGCTACGGCCGCAGCGAAAGCCAGGACGGCGGCGTGTTCAAGTGGAACTTCCCGCTGATCGGCACCTACTGGATGGCCGCCGATGTGCTGATCCAGCATCTGGGCAAGAAGGAGGGCGGGCTGGACAAGCTCAAGGGCAAGAAGATCACCCTGGTCTATCACGACAGCCCCTATGGCAAGGAGCCGATCCCGCTGCTGCAGGAGCGCGCCAAGATGCATGGCTTCGAGTTCAACTCGATCCCGGTGACACACCCTGGCGTCGAGCAGAAGTCGGCCTGGCTGCAGATCCGCCAGCAGCGTCCCGACTATGTGCTGCTGTGGGGCTGGGGCGTGATGAACACCACCTCGCTGAAGGAAGCGCAGGCGACCGGCTATCCGCGCGACAAGATGTACGGCGTCTGGTGGGCCGGCGCCGAGCCGGATGTCAAGGACGTGGCCGATGGCGCCAAGGGCTATAACGCGCTGACCATGCAGCATGGCGTGCACCCGGATGCCAAGGTCACCCAGGCCATCCTGAGCCAGGTCCATGCCAAGGGCCAGGGCACCGGACCGAAGGACGAGGTCGGCCAGGTGCTCTACATGCGCGGCATGATCTCGGCGATGCTGGCGGTCGAGGGCGTCAAGCGCGCCCAGGAGCGCTTCGGCAAGGGCAAGGTCATGACGGGCGAGCAGGTGCGCTGGGGCCTGGAGAACCTGGCGCTGGACCAGAAGAAGCTGGACGGCCTGGGCTTTGCCGGCGTGATGCGCCCGGTCTCGACCTCCTGTGTCGACCATATGGGCTCGGCCTGGGCGCGCATGCAGACCTGGGACGGCAAGAAGTGGGCCTTCAGCTCCGACTGGTACCAGGCCGACGAGATGATCATGAAGCCCATGGTCAAGCAGGCCGCCGACAAGTACGCCGCAGAGAAGAAGCTGGACCGTCGCACCCCGGCCGATTGCCAATCCTGATTCCTTCTCCATCGCGCCCCACCCGGGGCGAGGGGGCTCCCCGCGGAGCCCTTGTCACAGCGCCGCGAGCGACGTTGTGACGAGTCAACGAGGCTGAGACCATGAGCAATATTCTTCTGAACGTCAACGGCATCGAGGTCATCTACAACCATGTGATCCTGGTGCTCAAGGGCGTGTCCCTGCAGGTCAAGGAGGGCGCGGTCGTGGCCTTGCTGGGCGGCAATGGCGCGGGCAAGACCACCACCTTGCGGGCGGTTTCGAACCTGCTGGCCGGCGAGCGCGGCGAGGTCACCAAGGGCAGCATCGAGCTGCGCGGCGAGCGCATCGAGAAGCTCAGCACCTCGGCCATGGTGGATCGCGGCGTGATCCAGGTGATGGAGGGTCGGCATTGCTTCGCCCACCTCAGCATCGAGGACAACCTGATGACCGGCGCCTACACCCGCAAGGACGGCAAGGCGGCGGTGGCCGAAACCCTGGAGAAGGTCTACAACTACTTCCCGCGCCTGAAGACGCGGCGCACATCCCAGGCGGCCTACACCTCGGGCGGCGAGCAGCAGATGTGTGCGATCGGCCGCGCGCTGATGGCCAACCCAAAGATGGTGCTGCTCGACGAGCCCTCGATGGGCCTGGCGCCGCAGATCGTCGAAGAGGTGTTCGAGATCGTCAAGGACCTGAACAGCAAGGAAGGCACGACCTTCTTCCTGGCCGAGCAGAACACCAATATGGCGCTGCGCTATGCCGACTACGGCTACATCCTGGAGAACGGCCGGGTCGTGATGGACGGCGAGGCCAAGGCCTTGCGCGAGAACGAGGACGTCAAGGAGTTCTACCTGGGCATGGGCGGCGGCGACCGCAAGAGCTTCAAAGACGTCAAGAGCTACAAGCGCCGCAAGCGCTGGTTGGCCTGAGCGGGGAGCGCCTGCGATGAGTGACGACGAATCCCAGGACTTCTTTGCCCCGCCGGCCTTCAAGCCCGATCTGGCTCTGATCCAGCTCAAGCGCGCCTTGCGCGATCTGCGCCAGCTCAGCGAGCGCGGCAACGGCTTCACCTTGCAAGGCATGAGCGTGATCGAGCTGAGCATCGATGCGACCCAGCTGACGGCCCGGCTGGCCCGGCGGCCGGCGCGCAGCCCCGAATGGGACAGCAAGACCTGCAAGAGCAGCGCCGATATGCGCGCGCTGCAGGACGAGATCAAGAAGCGCCTGGCGCGCTGGACGGATGACAAAAATGAGTAGCAGCACGGCTTTCCACGATGCCCTCGAAACCCGCGACCCGGCGCAGCGTGAGCAGGCCTTGATGGCCGCGCTGGCCGGCCAGATCGCCCATGCGCAAAGCCGGGCGCCGGCCTTTGCCGAGCTGCTGGCCGGCGTCGACGCCAGCACCATCAGCAGCCGCGCGGCGCTCGCCCGCCTGCCGGTGACGCGCAAGCAGCAGCTGCTGGAGCGCCAGCAGGCGCAGCGCCCGGGCCAACCCTTCGGTGGCTTCTCGGTGATCGGCTGGGGCACGGCCCGGCGCGTGTTCCAGTCGCCCGGCACGATTTACGAGCCCGAGGGCCGGGCCGGCGACTACTGGCGGGTCGCCCGCGCCCTGCATGCGGCCGGCTTCGCGGCCGGCGAGCTGGTACACAACAGCTTCAGCTACCACCTGACCCCGGCCGGCTCGATGATGGAGACTGGCGCCCATGCGCTGGGCTGCACGGTGTTCCCGGGCGGCGTCGGCAATACCGAGCTGCAGCTGCAGGCCATCGCCGAGCTGCGGCCCGATGCCTATGTCGGCACGCCCAGCTTTCTGAAGATCCTGCTCGACAAGGCGGCCGAGGCCGGCCAGGCCCTGTCCCTCACCAAGGCCTTGGTCAGCGGCGAGGCCTTCCCACCCTCGCTGCGCGACTGGCTGATCGCGCGCGGCGTGCAGGGCTACCAGTGCTATGCCACCGCCGACCTGGGCCTGATCGCCTATGAGACGGCCGCCCGCGAGGGCCTGGTGCTGGATGAGGGCGTGATCGTCGAGATCGTGCGCCCCGGCAGCGGCGACCCGGTGCCGGACGGCGAGGTCGGCGAGCTGGTCGTCACGACCCTGAATGCCGACTACCCGCTGATACGCTTTGGCACCGGTGACTTGTCGGCAGTGCTGCCGGGCCGCTGCCCGACGGGCCGCACGAATACCCGCATCAAGGGCTGGATGGGCCGGGCCGACCAGAGTGCCAAGGTGCGCGGCATGTTTGTCCATGCAGCCCAGGTGGCAGAGATTGCCAAGCGCTTCCCGGCGGTGCTGCGGGCACGGCTGGTGGTCGAGGGCGAGATGGCCCAGGACCGCATGAGCTTGAAGCTGGAGGTGGCCGAGCCGGCCGAAGGCCTGGCCGAGCAGGTGGCTGGCGCGGTGCGCGACATCACCAAGCTGCGCGCCGAGGTGCTGCTGCTGGCGCCCGGCACCCTGCCCAACGATGGGCGGGTGATCGAGGACGCGCGCAAATATGACTGAGGCGGATGACTGAGGCGGCCCTCGCCCAGATTTAGCGCGTCGCCAGCAGTTCAGGCGGCGCGGCCGGGTCGCGCAGGCTGGCAGCAGCCATGCGGGGCGCGGCCTCGGCGCTCAGTGCCACCAGATGCTGTGGCACCGGCAGACGCGGGCTCGGCTGTGCCACGGTGCTGCGGCCGCTGAGCTGCCACTCGGCAATGCCGCCGACGAACCACAGCACACGGCCGGTGGCGACCGTCTGCAGCGCGGTGTAGAGCGCCTGGGCCCGGGCGTCGCCCGCGCCGCCATAAATCACCACATCGCGGGACAGATCAATGCCGGCGGCCGACACCGCCGCGCCGAGTGCCTGCACATTGCCGGCAGCCAGCCATTCCAGGCAGGCCTGGGCATCGAGCCGCACCGCGCCGGGCAAGACCTGGCCCTGTCCCGTCGCACGCACATCCCAGGCCTGTGCACCCTCTTGCAGGCGCTGTGCCGCTGCGCTGGCCGAGACGACCTCGGCCCGGGCGAGGCCCGAGGCCAGCAGCAGCAACGCGGCGGCGAAAGCGGGCAGGCGGCGGGCGGTGGTGGCGATGTTCATGCCCGCACTCTAGAAGCCGGCGCTTATTCGGTCCAATACAGATTCGCAGGATCAATATTCGATGTCGATATATGGAACTCGGCGGCACTTACGTATTTCCCGCTACGCCATGCGCACAAGCGACCCCTAGCATTGCAGGCCTGAACCTACTACACAACGAGGATGACAATGAAGAAGTTCATGCTGGCTGGTCTGGCCACCGTTGCTGCCGGTGCTGTCTGGGCCGAGTATCCCGAGAAACCCGTCAACATCGTGGTGCCGTTCTCGGCCGGCGGCCCCACCGACAAGGTGGCGCGTGATCTGGCCGAGGCGCTGCGCAAGCCGCTGGGCGCCACCATCGTGATCGAAAACGTCGGCGGCGCCGGCGGCACGCTCGGCGCCACCAAGGTGGCCAAGGCCGCGCCGGACGGCTACACCCTGCTGCTGCACCATATCGGCATGGCCACCTCGCCGGCCCTGTACCGCAATATGCAGTACAAGACCCTGGACGATTTCGAGTACCTGGGTATGGTCAATGAAGTGCCGATGACCCTGATCGGCAAGCCCGGTCTGCCGGCCAACAACTATGCCGAGCTGACCAAGTGGCTGGAAGCCAACAAGGGCAAGGTCAATCTGGCCAATGCCGGCCTGGGCGCCGCCTCGCATCTGTGCGGCCTGCTGTTCCAGAGCGCCGTCAAGATCGACATGACCACGGTGCCCTACAAGGGTACCGGCCCGGCGATGACCGATCTGCTGGGCGGCCAGGTCGACATCATGTGCGACCAGACCACCAACACCACCAGCCAGATCGAGGCCGGCAAGGTCAAGGCCTTCGCCGTCACGACTACCAAGCGCCTGAGCACGCCGGCGCTGGCCAAGCTGCCGACGCTGGATGAGGCCGGGCTGAAGGGCTTTAGCGTTTCGATCTGGCACGGCCTTTACGCACCCAAGGGTACGCCCAAGGCGGTGGTCGACAAGATCAATGCGGCCGTGAAGGTCGCGCTGAAGGACGCCGACTTCATCAAGCGCCAGGAAGCCCTGGGTGCCGTCATCGTCACCGACAACCGCCTCAACGGCGCCGAGCACAAGAAGTTCGTCGAAGCCGAGATCAACAAATGGGGCCCGGTCATCAAGGCCGCAGGCCAGTATGCTGATTGATTGATCGCGGCTGGCCTCGCATCAGGAAACCCGCCGCTTGGCGGGCTTTTTCCTTTCAGGCCTTGGCGCGGCAGATCACCGCCAGCTTGTTGCCGTCCAGATCGCGGAAGTAGGCCAGATAGATGTCGGGGCCGTAGACCTCGCGCAGACCCGGCGCGCCCTCATCGGCACCACCGGCCGCCAGCGCGGCGGTGTGCACGGCCTGCACCTGCTCGCGGGTCTCGGCGGCCAGGGCCAGCATGCAGCCATTGCCCACCGTGGCCGGCTGGCCGTCGAAGGGCTTGCAGATCCACAAGGTCGAATTGGCCTCGGGCTGCGCCGCTGACTTGTAGCCGACCATGTTCTCGTCGGCATAGCTGCGCTGCTGGCCCAGCGGGGCCAGCACGGCGTCGTAGAACAGGGCGGCACGACTTGGGTCGGCGGTGCCCAAGGTGGCGTAGCTGATCATCGGAGTCCCCCTTGACGGTTTGTCTCTCACTGGATGCGCAGCGGGATGGTCACCGGGCCGTCGTTGAGCAGGCTGACCTGCATGTCCGCGCCGAACTCGCCGCCGGCCACTTCCGCGTGCTGGCTGCGAGCGTAACTCAGGCAATGCTCGTAAAGCCGCCGCCCGAGCTCGGGCCGGGCCGCGCCGCTGAAGCTGGGGCGATTGCCGCCCGTGGTGTCCGCCGCCAGCGTGAACTGGGAGACGATCAGCAGGCCGCCACCGACGTCCTGCAGGCTCAGATTCATCTTGCCGGCGGCATCGCCGAAGATGCGCAGCTTCAGCACCTTGGCAATCAGCTTTTCGGCCAGCGCTTCGCTGTCCTCGGGCTCGGTGCAGACCAGCAGCAGAATGCCGGGGCCGATCCGGCCGACGGTCTGGCCGGCCACATCGACCCGGGCCTCACTGACTCTTTGCAACACGGCGATCACGCTCACTCCTTCTGATTTTCAAAATGGGCTTCGACATCCAGCGGCAGCAGCTGGATGCTGGCGCGCAGCCCCGGCACCGCCGCCATCAGCGCCTGCTCGACCGCGTTGCGCAGCTCGGCCGCCCGACCCAGGGTCCAGGACGGGGGCATGTGCATATGCAGGTCGACAAAACGGCGCTGGCCGGCGGCCCGGGTGGCCACATGGTCGAAGCGCACCGTCGCGTCGGCATAGCCGTCCAGCACCTGGCGGATGCTGGCCTGGACCTCGGCGTCCAACGCCTCGTCCATCAGGCCGGAACTCGAGTCACGCACCAGGCGATAGCCCTCGCGCAGGATATTGCCCGCCACCAACAGGGCCAGCAGCGGGTCCAGCCACAGCCAGCCCGTCAGCAGCACGCCGATCAGGCCCAGCACGACGCCGGCCGAGGTCCAGACATCGGTGAACAGATGGCGGGCGTCGGCCTCCAGCGCGGCCGAGCGGTGCTGGCGCGCCTTCTTGAGCATGGCCCAGGCCAGTCCTCCGTTGAGCGCCGAGCTGAGCACGGCCAGCGCCACGCCCAGGCCTATGGCCTCGACCGGCTGCGGGTCCAGCAGCCGCTGCAGCGCCGCCCAGGCAATGCCCAGGCCGGCGGCAAGAATCAGCACACCCTCGAAGCCGCTGGAGAAGTACTCGGCCTTGTGGTGGCCGTAGGGGTGGTCGGCATCGGGCGGGCGCGCCGCGATCGTCACCATCGCCAGCGCGAACAGGGCGCCGGCCAGATTGACCAGGGACTCCAGCGCATCGGCGGCCAGGCTGACCGAGCCGGTCCACCACCAGGCGGCGGTCTTCAAGATGATGGTGGCCAGGGCCACCGCCACCGAGAGCTTCAAATAGGCGCTGACTTGCATGCAGGCATTGTCGCGGCTGGGCCGAGCCCGGCCCCTACAATGAATTCGCTCCTCAACTTGCAGCGACAACCGACACCATGAAGACCGAGCCCCCTGCTGCCGCTCTGCCGGCGCACCAGTTTGCCGATGTTTCGCATATCGCCCCGCGCGACAAGGCCGAGATCCTGTCCCAGGCCCTGCCGTACATCCGCAAATTCCATGGCAAGACCATCGTCATCAAGTACGGCGGCAATGCAATGACCGATCCGGCCCTGCAGCAGGACTTTGCCGAGGATGTGGTGCTGCTGAAGCTGGTGGGCCTGAATCCGGTGGTCGTGCATGGCGGCGGGCCGCAGATCGAGGGCGCGCTGAGCCGCCTGGGCAAGAAGGGCCAGTTCATCCAGGGCATGCGAGTCACCGACGAAGAGACCATGGAGGTGGTCGAGTGGGTGCTGGCCGGCCAGGTGCAGCAGGACATCGTCGGCCTGATCAATGTGGCCGGTGGCAAGGCCGTGGGCCTGACCGGCCGCGACGGCGGCATGATCCGCGCCCGCAAGCTGAAGATGGTGGACAAGGACGACCCGAGCAAGGAGCACGATGTCGGCCAGGTCGGCGACATCGTCGCGATCGACCCCAGCGTCGTGAAAGCGCTGCAGGACGACCAGTTCATCCCGGTGATCAGCCCGATCGGCTTCGGCGAGGAGAACGAGAGCTACAACATCAATGCCGATGTCGTGGCCGGCAAGCTGGCCGAGGTGCTGAAGGCCGAGAAGCTGGTGCTGCTGACCAACACGCCGGGCGTGCTCGACAAGGCCGGCAATCTGCTGACCGACCTGAGTGCGCGCGAGATCGACGCGCTGTTCGCCGATGGCACGCTGTCCGGCGGCATGCTGCCCAAGATCGCCTCGGCGCTGGACGCGGCCAAGAGCGGGGTCAACGCGGTCCACATCATCGACGGGCGGGTGCCGCATGCGATGCTGCTGGAGATCCTGTCCGATCAGGCTTATGGAACGATGATCCGGTCCCACTGAGGTGAGCGGCAAGCGCCGGCCGGTCTGGCTGTTCGACCTCGACAACACGGTCCACAACGCCTCGCATCATGTGTTCGGGGCACTCAATGTGGCGATGACCGACTACATCGAGAGCCATGTCGGCGTCGAGCGCGCCGAGGCGAATCGGCTGCGTGCGCTCTACTGGTCTCGCTATGGGGCGACCCTGCTGGGCCTGGTGCGCCATCATGGCGTCAGCGTGCCGCATTTCCTGGCCGAAACCCATGCCCTGCCGGGGCTGGAGGGCTTGGTCCACAGCCATGCCCATGACTTGGCCGCGCTCAGGCGCCTGCCGGGCCGCAAGATCTTGCTGACCAATGCGCCGGCCGCCTATGCGCGGCGGGTGCTGGCGGCGCTGGGTCTGCAGCGCTGTTTCGAGCGGGTCATCGGCTTCGAGGAGATGCGCATGTTCGGCGAGCACCGGCCCAAGCCCGATGCGCGGATGTTCCGCCATATCGCCGCCCGGCACCGCCTGCGCCTGGCCGACTGTGTGCTGGTCGAGGACACCTTGATCCATCAGAAGTCGGCCCGCTCGGTCGGCATGCAGACGGTCTGGATGCAGCGCTGGGCGCGCCAGGCCCTGCATGGCCCCGAAGCCAGCGCGCGGATGCGGCGCCGGCCGGCCTATGTGGGGCGCCGGATCGGCCAGCTTGGCAAGTTGCTGCGCTGAACGCCGCTTGGCAATCCCCAGAATCTTGCTGTTCCGGCGACACGATCACCCCCGCATTGGGGGTAAGTTGCGGCTTGCGGCTGCAGGGTCTGGGCCGCAGAATGGCCCGGTCATTTGCCTGAGCCAGATATGCCCGACTTCTCCGTGCTGATTGTGGAAGATCAGGCCAGATTCCGCGATGCCTTCCAGCTCGCCCTGGCCAGTGTTCCCGATATCGAACTGCTGGGCATCGCGCCCGACCTGCCTCAGGGCCGCAAACTTTTTGACCAGACCCAGCCCGATGTGCTGCTGGTCGACCTGGACCTGCCCGGCGGCAGCGGTATCGAGCTGATACGCCATGCGGCGCAGACCCGGCCGCAATGCGATGTGATGGTGATCTCGGTGTTCGGCGACGAGCAGCATGTGCTGTCCAGCATCGAGGCCGGCGCCACCGGCTATCTGCTGAAGGACTCGCTGGCGCTGGACCTGGCCGGCCAGTTGCGCACGCTGCGCTCCGGCGGCAGCCCGATCAGCCCGGTGATCGCGCGGCGCCTGCTGCTGCGTCTGGCGCCCGGCGCCGGCTCGGCGCCGGCCGTGCCGCTGCTGGAGGACGAGTCGGCGGTGGCGCTGTCCGAGCAGGAGTCGCGCGTGCTGCATCTGGCGGCCAAGGGTTTCACCTTTGACGAGATCGCCCAGTTCATGCAGGTCTCGCCACACACGGTGATGACTTATGTGAAGCGCATCTACCGCAAGCTGCAGGTGCGCTCCAAGGTCGAGGCCATTTACGAAGCCCGCCGGCTGGGCTGGCTGCGCGACTAGCCGGCGCGTGCACGGCCTGTGCCAGAATCGGCGCAAACCTCCCGCCCGCACCGCTCGATGCACGCATCCCCTACCGACATGACGGATCCCGCGCCCGGCGCCGCAGGCCTGGGCCATGGCGAGCCGGCCAGTCCGCGCAAGCGGCCGCGTCCCGGCGAGCGCCGTGTGCAGATCCTGCAGACCCTGGCCGGCATGCTGGAGCAGCCCGGCTCCGAGCGCATCACCACCGCCGCGCTGGCCGCCAAGCTGGAGGTCAGCGAGGCCGCGCTGTACCGGCATTTCGCCAGCAAGGCGCAGATGTTCGAGGGCCTGATCGAGTTCATCGAGAGCAGCGTGTTCACGCTGGTCACGCAGATCACCGAGCGTGAAGGGTCAGGTCTTGCACAGGCGCAGAAGATCGTCTCGGTGCTGCTGCAGTTCGGCGAGCGCAACCCCGGCATGACCCGGGTGATGGTGGGCGATGCGCTGGTCTATGAGAACGAGCGCCTGGTGGCGCGCATGAACCAGTTCTTCGACCGCATCGAGTCCTCGCTGCGCCAATGCCTGCGGGCCGCCGCCGAGGCGGCCGGCTCCAGCACCCCGACCGTGCAGGCCAATGCCCAGGCCTCGGTGCTGGTCAGCTTCATCATCGGCCGGCTGCAGCGCTATGCGCGCTCGGGCTTCAAGCGCGCGCCCAGCGAGCAGCTGGAAGCGGCGCTGCGCATGCTGGCCGGCTGAGCTGCCCGGCGGCCCGCCGGCTGCCCCATTAAACTGCGGGCCTATGTCTGCAGTCGAACACCTGATCGCGCGCGCCGAGGCGCTGCTTGGCCGGCTCGAAGCCGTCTTGCCCCAGCCCCTGATGGCGCCCGACTGGGCGGCGTCGGTGGCGTTTCGCTATCGCAAGCGCAATGGCCGCCCGCAGCTGGAGCCGGTGCGCCACATCGCCCCTATCCGCCTGCAGGACCTGAAAAAGGTCGAGGCGCAGAAGGAGAAGCTGTTGCGCAATACCGAGCAGTTCGTCGCCGGCCGGCCCGCCAACAATGTGCTGCTGACCGGCGCCCGCGGCACGGGAAAAAGCTCGCTGATCAAGGCCTGCCTGAATGAATTCGCGGACCGGGGGCTGCGCTTGATCGAGGTCGACAAGAGCGATCTGGTCGAGCTGCCGGATCTGGTCGATCTGGTGGCCGAGCGGCCCGAGCGTTTCGTGATCTTCTGCGACGACCTGTCGTTCGACGAGGGCGAGCTGGGCTACAAGGCGCTGAAGTCCATGTTGGACGGCTCGGTCTCGGTGGCCGGCGACAACGTGCTGATCTACGCGACCAGCAACCGCCGCCATCTGCTGCCCGAGCAGATGAAGGACAACCTGGCGGTCAAGTACGACGAGAACGGCGAGCTGCATCCCGGCGAGGCGATCGAGGAGAAGATCTCGCTGTCCGAGCGTTTCGGCCTGTGGGTCAGCTTCTATCCCTTCAGCCAGCAGGAATACCTGGAAATCTGCGCCCAGTGGCAGCGCTACCACGGCATGGACGAGGCGCAGATCGCGGCCAGCCGCCAGAGCGCGCTGGTCTGGGCGCTGGAGCGCGGCTCGCGCTCGGGCCGGGTGGCCTACCAGTTCGCCCGCGATCTGGCCGGGCGGGGGCAGCTCGAGAGCTTGCCGTCCAGCACCATCCATGGCGATGCACCGGAGGGCCTGGACGATGTCTGAGCGGGTTGCTGTGGATGTGGCCGTTGGCGTGCTGGTCGAGCGCGATGCGGCGGGCCGGGAAGGGCGCTTTTTGCTGACCTCGCGGCCCGAGGGCAAGGTCTATGCCGGCTACTGGGAGTTCCCGGGCGGCAAGCTGGAGGCCGGCGAGAGCGTGGAGCAGGCGCTCAAGCGCGAGCTCCACGAGGAGCTGGGCATCACGATAGGCGTGGCCCACCCCTGGAAGATCGAGCTGATGGACTATCCCCATGCCCGCGTGCGCCTGCATTTCTGCAAGGTGTTCGACTGGAGCGGCGAGTTCGAGATGCGCGAGCAGCAGGCGATGGCCTGGCAGGCGCTGCCGGTGCAGATGCAGCCGGTGCTGCCGGGCACGATCCCGGTGCTGCAGTGGTTCGCCGCCGAGCGCGGCCACGAGGGCCCCACCCATCTGGGCTGAGTACACTGTGACCATGAACTGGTTGGATCAAATCAAGTGGGACGCCGCCGGGCTGGTGCCGGTGATCGCCCAGGAGAAGGACAGCGGCGATGTGCTGATGTTCGCCTGGATGAACCGCGAGGCCTTGCAGCGCACCGCCGAGCTGGGCCAGGCGGTCTACTGGAGCCGCTCGCGCAACAGGCTCTGGCACAAGGGCGAGGAGTCCGGCCATCTGCAGATCGTCCATGAGCTGCGCATGGACTGCGACAACGATGTGCTGCTGCTGAAGATCACCCAGCAAGGTCATGAGCCCGGCATCGCCTGCCACACCGGCCGCCACAGCTGCTTTTTTCAGCGCTATCAGGACGGTGTCTGGCACAGCGTCGAGCCGGTGCTGAAGGATCCGGAGAGCATCTACCAATGAGCGATAGCGACAGTCTGGCCAAACTCGCGGCGGTGATCGAGTCCCGCAAGCCGGCCAACGGGGGCGACCCCGGCGCCAGCTATGTGGCCAAGCTCTTCGACAAGGGCACCGACGCAATCCTGAAGAAGATCGGCGAAGAGGCCACCGAGCTGGTGATGGCGGCCAAGGACGGCGATGCGCAGAAGATCGTCTACGAGACCGCCGATCTGTGGTTTCACTCGATGATTGCGCTGGCCCAGTTCGGGCTCAAACCGGCCGATGTGCTGGCCGAGCTGGAGCGGCGTGAGGGCCTGTCGGGCCTGCAGGAATTTGCACAACGCACAGGGAAGGGCTGAGTCATGAACCAGACGGTCGAGACGGTGGTGCTGGACCCGGCGCGCGCGCAAAGCCTGCGCAGCATCGGCATCGTCAGCTACATCCTGCACACGATTGTTGCGGTCGGCGCGGTGCTGCCCGGCGTGCAGGCCAGCGTGCTGTTGCTGATCGTGGCGGTCATCATCGACCTGGTCAAGCGCGACGAGGCCGCCGGCACCTGGCAGGCCTCGCACTTCAGTTGGCGCCTGCGCAGCGTGGTCTGGGCCGGCGTGCTGTATGCGCTGACCCTGCCGCTGTGGTTTCTGTTCCTGATCCCGGGCTGGATCGCCTGGGCCCTGATCTCGATCTGGTTCCTCTACCGCATTGTGCGTGGCTGGACCACGATGAATGCCAATCAAGCGATGCCGCGATGACTCACGATCCCAACTGCCTTTTCTGCAAGATTGTTGCCGGCCAGATTCCCTCGAAGAAGGTCTACGAGGACGAGCAGGTGCTGGTGTTTCACGACATCCATCCCTGGGCACCGGTCCACATCCTGCTGATCCCCAAGCTGCATATCGCCAGCATGGCCGATGTGGGGCCCGAGCATGCGGCGCTGCTGGGCCATATGACGGCTCTGGTGCCGCGGCTGATGCGCGAACTCGGCGTGAGCAACGGATTCCGCACCGTGATCAACACCGGCCCCGACGGCGGCCAGGAGGTCTATCACCTGCATATGCATGCGATGGGTGGTCCCCGCCCCTGGCTCAAGGGCTGAGCCGCGTCAGGGCGGCAATAGCCATCCCCGCTGATTTGTCATGCGCGCCAACTAGAATGGCCGCTTCGTTTCCAGGAGATAACTATGGGTTCGTTCAGCATTTGGCACTGGCTCGTCGTGCTGGTGATTGTGGTGCTGGTGTTCGGCACGAAAAAGCTCAAGAACATGGGTTCGGACCTGGGCTCGGCCGTCAAGGGTTTCAAGGACGGCATGAAGGACGGTGGCAGCAGCGATGCCGCCCAGCCGACCCAGCAGGTGACCAGCCAGAAGACGGCCGACAGCAATACCGTCGACGTCGAGGCCAAGACCAAGTCCTGATTGAGACTGCATGATTGACTTCGGCTTTGACAAACTGGCCCTGATCGGCGCCGTCGCGCTGATCGTGATCGGCCCCGAGCGGCTGCCGCGGGTGGCACGCACGGTGGGCCATCTGCTGGGCAAGGCGCAGCGCTATGTGTCGGACGTCAAGGCCGAGGTGAACCGCTCCATCGAGCTCGAAGAGCTCAAGAAGATGAAAAGCGGCATCGAGGATGCGGCGCGCGATGTCGAGCAATCGGTCAGCAAAGAGATCAACGAGGCCAATCAGGCCTTCGAGCAGAACTGGCATGAAGCCAGTGCCGGCCTGGATGGCGGCAGCACCGATCACGGCTACCAGACCCTGATGCCGCCGCCCGGCTATCAGCGCCCGAAGAAGAACTGGCGCCTCAAGCGCGGTGCCACGCCGCAGTGGTACAAGCAGCGCCAGGGCGTGCGCCAGCATGCCCAATCCGGCGCCGCCCGCGTGGCGCGCTTTCGCCCGCCCCGCAGACCTACATGACCGATTCCCACAAGCCCGACGATGAACTCGCCGGCACCGAGCAGCCTTTTGTCTCGCACCTGATCGAGCTGCGCGACCGCCTGGTGCGCGCCGCCATCGCGGTGGCGGCGTGCTTTGGCGTGCTGGCCCTCTATCCGGGGCCGTCGATGCTGTACGACCTGCTGGCCGCGCCGATGATCGCGAACCTGCCGGCGGGTTCGACCATGATCGCCACCAATGTGATCTCGCCCTTTCTGGTGCCGCTGAAGATCACCTTGATGGCGGCCTTTTTGATCGCGCTGCCGGTGGTGCTCTACCAGGTCTGGGCCTTTGTGGCGCCGGGCCTGTATTCGCACGAGAAGAAGCTGGTCATGCCGCTGGTGGTGTCCAGCACGCTGCTGTTCTTCGTCGGCGTGGCGTTCTGCTATTTCTTCGTGTTCGGCCAGGTCTTCAAGTTCATCCAGAGCTTTGCGCCCAAGAGCATCACGGCGGCGCCCGATATCGAGGCCTACCTGAGCTTTGTGATGAGCATGTTCATCGCCTTCGGCGCGGCCTTCGAGGTGCCGGTGGTGGTGGTGGTGCTGGCCCGCATGGGCCTCGTCACGGTCGAGAAGCTGCGCGAGTTCCGCGGCTACTTCATCGTCGTGGCCTTCATCATCGCGGCCGTGATCACGCCACCCGATGTGGTGTCGCAGCTGGCCTTGGCCATCCCGATGTGCCTGCTCTACGAGGTCGGCATCTGGGCATCCGGCTTTTTCATCCGCTACTCCAAGGCGCCGGACTCGGCCACCGATCAGCCCTGAGCTGAGCGCTAGTCACGCGCGCCCGGCAGCGGGCGCTGTGCCACCGTCAGCTCGAACTGCATGGCCTTGTCGCCGCGCTGCACCGCGATCGCGGCGCTGGACTGCGGCTTCAGCGCCGCCACTGCCGCCAGCAGGTCCGCCGGGCTCAGCACCTGGGTGCCGCCGACCTTTGTCACGACATCGCCGGGCTTGATGCCGGCCTTGGCGGCCGGCGCATTGACGACCACCGCGCTGATCAGCACCCCTTCGCGCACCGTCAGCTTGAAGGCCTCGGCAAACTCCGGCGTCAGCTCGCGGGTCTGCACGCCGATCCAGCCACGCGCGACCTGACCGTCCCGCACCAGGGCCTGCATCACCTGCTGCGCGGTGCTGATCGGGATCGCGAAGCCTATGCCCAGGCTGCCGCCGCTGCGCGAGAAGATCGCGGTATTGATGCCCACCAGCCGGCCCTGATCGTCGACCAGGGCGCCGCCCGAGTTGCCCGGATTGATCGCGGCATCGGTCTGGATGAAGTTCTCGAAGGTGTTGATGCCCAGCTGGGTCCGCTTGAGTGCGCTGACGATGCCCGAGGTCACCGTCTGGCCGACATTGAAGGGGTTGCCGATCGCCAGCACCGCATCGCCGACCTGCAACTGCTCGGCATCGCCCAGCGCGATCGCCGGCAGGCCTTCGAGCTCGACCTTCAGCACCGCGACATCGGTCTCCGGATCGCTGCCGACCAGGCGCGCCTTGGCCTGCCGGCCGTCGCTGAGCTGCACCTCGATCTCCGAGGCGCCGGCCACCACATGGCTGTTGGTCAGCAGATAACCGTCGGCCGAGACGATCACGCCCGAGCCCAGGCCGGTCTGCCCGCCGGGCTCGTCGCCGTCGTCCTCGCCGCGTTGGTCGCGCCGCGGCAGGCCGAAGTGAAAACGCCGCCAGGCCTCGTCGTTCTGCGCCGAGCGGCGCGGTGCCTTGCTGGCCGTGACGCTGACCACGGCGGGCGCCGCACGCTGGGCCGCAAGGCGGTAACCCCCACCACCGCTCGCGTCGCTGGCGGGGCGGGCGCTCGGCGTGGCCTGGCCCAGGATCACCGTGGGGCGCAGCGGCTCGCCGCGCTCTACCCACTCGGGCCGCAAGGTCGCGACGACAAAGTACAGCGCCAGGCCCACCGTCACGGCCTGGGAGAAAATCAGCCAAATTCTGCGCACCGCCGCTCCTGTCGCCATGCCCAACCGCCACACCCTCGATGCCCACCTCAGCCAGTTGCTCGAGGTGCCTCGTTTCAAAGATTATGGGCCGAACGGTCTGCAGGTGGAGGGACGCGAGGAGATACGCCATCTCGTCTGCGGTGTTACCGCCAGCCTGGCCCTGATCGATGCGGCGATTGCCAGCGGTGCCGATGCCATCCTGGTACACCACGGCCTGTTCTGGCGCGGCCAGGACGGCCGCGTCACCGGCTGGATGAAGCAGCGCCTGCACAAGCTGCTGGTGCATGAGATCAATCTGTTCGCCTACCACCTGCCGCTCGATGCCCACCCCGAGCTGGGCAATAACGCGCAGCTGGGCCGGCTGTTCGGCTGGCAGGCCGAGCAGCGCTTTGGCGATCAGGAGCTGGGTTTTGCCGGGCCCCTGAGCGCGCCGCAAAGCCTGGATGAGTTGCGCCGGCAGATGGGTGCGGCGCTGGGCCGCGAGGTGCTGGCCGTGCCCGGCGACGGCCGGCCGCTGCGCCGCGTGGCCTGGTGCACCGGCGGGGCCCAGGGCTATTTCGAGGCCGCGATCGCGGCCGGCGCCGATGTCTTTGTGACCGGCGAGATCTCCGAGCCGCAGGCCCATTACGCCGCCGAGACCGGCGTGGCCTTCATCGCAGCCGGCCACCACGCGACCGAGCGTTATGGTGTGCAGGCGCTGGCGCAGCGCCTGGCCACGGACTTCGGCCTCAGCCAGCAGTTCATCGACATCCCGAATCCGGCCTGAACGATCGAGCGTCGCTCAGCCCGGCTGCGCGGCGATCCAGGCGCGCACCCGCTGCTCCAGCAAGCCCAGCGGCAGCTGGCCCTGGTCCAGCAACACCATATGGAAGCGGCGCAGATCGAAGCGGGCACCGAGCTGCGCTTGGGCCAGTTCGCGCAGCTCCAGAATCTTCAGCTGGCCGGTCATATAGGCCAGGGCCTGGCCGGGCTGGGCCAGATAGCGGTCGACCTCGGCATTCATGAAGACCGGGTCCTGGCCGGTTTCTTCGAGCATATAGGCCAGCGCCCGCTCGCGGCTCCAACCCAGCGCATGCATGCCGGTGTCGACCACCAGGCGGGCCGCGCGGAACATCTGGGCCTGCAGATGGCCGAAGCGGCTGTAGGGGTCGCGGTACAGGCCCAGGTCCTTGCCCAAGGTCTCGGCATACAGGGCCCAACCCTCGCCATAGGCGGTGTAGAAGCTGCTGCGCCGGAAGGCCGGCAGCTCGCCGAGCTCGCGCTGGCGGGCGTTCTGCAGATGGTGACCGGGCACGGTCTCGTGCGCGACCAGGGTCTCCAGCGCCCAGATCGGGCGGCGCTTGTAGGCCAGCACATTGGCGTTGAACCAGCCCGGCGTGCTGCCGTCCAGCGAGGGGCCGTTGTAGTTCTCGGCCGCGCCCTCGCCCATATGGGCCGGCATCGCCCGCACCCCATAGGGCGCGCGCGGCAGTTCGGCAAAGAGCCTGGGCAGCTCGGGGTCGATGCGCTTGCTGATCTCGCGGTAGGCCGCCAGCAAGGCCTCGCCATTGGGGTGGAAGAACTTCGGTTCGCTGTAGAGGTATTTGAAGAACTGCTGGCGGTCGCCGGCGAAGCCGACCTCGCGGCGCACCGCCTCCATCTCGGCGCGCAGGCGCTCGACCTGGCGCAGCCCGATGTCATGGACCTGTTGCGGGCTCAGGTCCAGCGTGGTGTTGCGGCGCACCAGCGCCGCATAGACCTGGGCGCCGCCGGGATAGCGACCGAGCCCGCCGGCGGCCGGGGCCTTGGGCAGGTATTCCTCCTTGATGAAGCGGCGCAGACGCTGCATCGCCGGATAGACCTGCTGCTGCAGCGCCTGCCGGCCCTGCTGGCGCAGCGCGTCGCGCTGGGCCTCGGCGATGCCGCTGCCCAGCTTGTCGAAAGGCTCGAACAAGGGGCTGCGCGTCACATCCTCGCTCAGCTGTCCGTCCAGCTGGGCCAGCGCGCGCGCCAGCACCGGCTGCGGGCTGACCCAGCCCAGCGCCATGCCGCGGCGCAGGCTCTCGATCTCCTGGTCGACCCGCAGCGGATAGGCGGCCAGCCGGGCCAGCAGCTGCCGGACCTGGGCCTCGCTGGCGGTGGGCGTGGCGCGCATCAGATTGGCCAGCCCCGACTGGAAGCCCCATAGCGAGCCCAGGCTCAGTGTGCGATAGCCCTCGAAAGCCTGGAACTCGATCTCGCCTTGCTGGCGGTCGATGAAGATCTGCAGCGACACGCGGTCGCGCTCATCCAAAGCAGCCACATCGATGGCCTGCGCGCGCTTCAGCAGCTCCCGCGCATAGGCGTCCTGGGCCGCGATGGCGGCCGGCGAGCGGTCGCTGAGGCGGTCATTGAAGCGGTGGTCGCCGCGCACCGTGGCCCATTCCGGGGCCTGGCGGGCACCTTGCTCCCAGGCTTCGTCGAACAGCGCGTGCAGGTTTTGTGCGGCCGGGTTGGCCCAGCTGGCGTTGGGCCCCAGTCCGCCCAGGGCCAAGCTCAGGACGGTCGCCAGGGTGTGGCGGTGGATGCGGGATGGCAGGTAGGCCATGCGAAGCTCCTTGATTTGTCGGTCGCGCGAGTCTGCCACTGCACGCCTGCTCTGGGGGTCAGGACTTGCCCATGAAACAATGAGGCGATGAGCGAGAGCAAAACCCTGTTGATCAGCATGGGCGATGCCTGCGGCATCGGCCCCGAGATCGCCGTGGCGGCCTGGGCGGCCGAGGCGCGGCGCGAGGATCTGTGCCTGGTCGGCGATGTCGGTGTGCTGCGCCGTGCGGTTGCCTGGCAGGGCCTGAGCCTGCCGGTGGCACGGCTGGCCTCGCCGGACGAGCTGGCGAACTTGCCGCCCGACTGTCTGCCGGTCTGGCAGCCCGAGGGCCTGCCGACCGATCTGCTGGACTGCCCGGTGGGCCGCATCAACGCGCGCGCCGGCCGCGCGGCGGCGGCCTGCATCGAGGCGGCGGTCGCGGCCATCCAGGCCGGCCAGGCGGCAGGTCTCGTGACCGCGCCGCTGCACAAGGAGGCCCTGCATGCGGCCGGGGTGGACTATCCCGGCCATACCGAGATGCTGCAGGCCCTGGCCGCGCAAGAGGGCGTGGCACCGCCGGTGCGCATGATGCTGGCCAACGAGGAGCTGCGCACGGTGCTGGTGACCATCCATATGGCGCTGCGCGAGGCCATCGACATGCTCAGCATCGAGCGGGTGCTGCAGACCCTGCAGATCAGCGATGCCGCGCTGCGCCGCTTCGGGCTCACAGCACCGCGCATCGCGGTCGCGGGCCTGAATCCCCATGCCGGCGAGGGCGGGCTGTTCGGCCGCGAGGAAATCGACATCATCGCGCCGGCTATTCGCCTGGCACGCCAGCAGGGCATCGCCGCCAGCGGCCCCTATGCGCCGGACACGATCTTCATGCGTGCCCGCAACACGCCCACCCACCCCGGCGAGTTCGATCTGGTCGTCGCGATGACGCACGACCATGGCCTGATCCCGGTCAAGTACCTGGGCGTGGAGCAGGGCGTCAACGTCACCCTGGGTCTGCCCTTCGTGCGCACCAGCCCCGATCATGGCACGGCTTTCGATATCGCCGGCACGGGCCGCGCCGATGCGTCCAGCATGCGCGCGGCCATTCGCATGGCGCGCCGGCTGATCACCTAGCTCTTGCTGCCCAGCTCGGCCAATTGCTTGCGCGCGCGTGCGGTAGCGCGCTCGAGCAGATGGGCGTTCTCGAAGGCCTTGAGCCGGCCGGACTCGCACAGGCGCTTCAGCATGCGCGCCGTCATCGTGACGGTCTCCTGGTGCTTGTGGCCCTGGGTGAAGATGAAGAAGCTGTGGCCGGCGCTGATATGGGCCAGGCGCACCTTGCGCCAGGCCTCGCCGGTGTTCATCTGGTAGGCGAAGCCCAGCTGCAGATGCTCGATCAGCAGCTCGCCCTCGCTGGGCTCGGGCGCCTCGGCGGCGGGCAGGCCGTCGATGCTGATGTCGACGGCGGCCAGCGGTGCCTCGGCGCTCAGATCGATGTCGATCTGGCCGTCCCAGTCGACCCGGCTTTCCTGCATCAGGCCCAGGCGCTTGGCTTCGTCGGGGGTCAGGCGTTGCGCCAGGTCCAGATCGCCCGGTACCGAGACCGGCGTGCCGGCCGGGGGCAGGTCTTGCTCGGAGGGCGGCGCGCAGCCGAACACGCCTTCGAGCTGCTTGACCAGCAGGTTGTGGTCCAGCGGTGACAGGCCCTGGCCCTTCAGTGATTCGGCATGGGCCGGCAGCAGCTCGCCGAAAAAGGCCTTGCGGCCGCTCTCGGGCCAGGCGATCAGGTCCAGCCCCTCGTTGAGGGTGCGCATCAGTACCGGCAGCTGGCTCAGAAAGGTCTGGCGCTGGGCCGTGCCGCTCTTGGGCTGCACGCTCATCACCAGGTCGCGGCCCAGCTGGCGCAGACGCATCGCGCGCTCGGTGCTGCCCTCGCGGCTGGCCAGCACGATGGCCTGGCTCCAGACCTGGGACAGGAACTCGCGCAGGAACTCCGGCATCGGCACCGGGCCCAGCGCCGCCTGCAACTGCTGCATATAGCGCTGCTGCAGGCGCAGATCGGTTTCCTTGCGCTCGATCAGCGCGGCGGCGTCGCCCTGGGCCTGCAGGGCCTTGGCGGTCTGGTCGGCGATGAATTGTTCGAGCGCGTCGAGCTTGCTCTCGTAGACATCCATGCGGTCGAAGTCGCCATTGGCGACTTCCTGCACCAGCTCGCGCACATGGCTGAGGAAGTCGCGGCCCGGGTCTTCCGAAAAATCATCGAAGGCGCAGGCCAGCGAGGCGACGCGGTTGATGAAGCGGCGCACCGGATGGCGGCGCGAGGAGAAGAAGGTCCGGTCGCCCAGCGCCACGCGCAGCACCGGCAGCTGCAGCCGCGCCAGCAGGCGGGCCATCTGCGGCGGCACCTTGGGGTCGGACAGGATCTGGTCGAACAGGCTGCCGACCACATCGATCACCATATGGTCGAGGTTGCCGGTCGCGGCCTGGCGCAGCTCGTCGCGGTGCAGATGGATCAGATTGGGCGGCATCGGCATGCCGCCGCCACCGGCCCAGGCCGCGTCGCCGTAGTCCTCGCCCCAGTTGCTGACGGGGCCGCCGGCCGTGCTCGCACCCGGCGGCGCCTGCACGCTGGGCAGATAGGCCAGGCGGCGCAGCAGCTCCATCATCTGCGCATCGACCGCGCCCATCGTGCCGGGGCTGCCGCCACGCCTGCTCATGCCAGGGGCGCCGCCATGGCCGCCGCCTGCGTAAGCGCCACCATGTCCGCCCAGCTCGCCCATGCGGCTGTGGCCGGTCTGGCCGGGTGACTGCGAATGGCCGGAATGGGCCGCGTGGACCGAATGCGATGAGTGCACCGAATGACCGCCGACATCGACGCCGCGCACCCGCAGATCCTGCGGCCGCAGGCCGCGGCTGCGGAACAGCTCGACGATGTCGGCATAGCAGCTGCGCATCTCGTGGGCCAGCGCGCGCGTCATCTCGTCGATCAGGATCTGTCGGGTCTGCTCATCGTCGGTGACCGCATGCACGGCGTCCAGCAAGGCCTGGGCGACCAGCTCGGGGCGCAGCGGATTGCGCAGCTGCTCCTTGGCGTCCTGGGTGCTGCCCAGTGCCGACATATAGGACTCGACCTCGCGCAGCTCCCATTCGCTCTGGTGGCCGATGGCCAGGCCGATGCGGTCGGCCGCCACCATCGCGTCGACGGCGTCGTCGTCCATCAGCGAGAGCTCGGTCCAGGCCTGGGTACTTTTGCGCGCCCCCGGCTCGACCTTGGGCTTTTGCTCGCCCGCCATCTGGGTGCGCAGGCTTTGGTAGAAACGTTGGCCGAACAAGGCCTGCTGCTTGCGGAACAGGAACTGGGCCGACAGCAGGGCGTCGCGGCGCTTGATCTGGCCGGCCGACAGGGCCGCCATGCCCATGCCTTCGGCGCCGCGCTCGGCCGCTTGCTCGGCCGCGGTGCGTATGCGCTGCAGTGCGGCTTCCAGATGCGGATTGAGGCGTGGTTCGGGCGAGTTCATGGCTGCGTGTGGACCGCCTGTGGCCAATTTGCCACAGCTTATATCGGCAAGTATCGCGCCAAAGCCTGCGTCGAGCCGGCGAGGGCGTGCGAGCACCGGCGCGGCGCTGCCAAATAACTGACAGGCCGCTACCTGTTACCGCTGCTTACTGCTGCTCAGCGGCGCTGCAGGGCGTCACGGATTTCGCGCAGCAGCTGGATATCCTCGGGCGTCGGGGCCGGTTCGGCCGGCGCCGGCGCGGGGGCGCTCTCGCGCTTGAGGCGGTTGATCTGCTTGACCATCAGGAAAATGATGAAGGCCAGGATGATGAAGTTCAGCAACACGGTCAGGAAGCTGCCATAGGCAAACAACGGCACGCCGGCCTTGCTGAGGGCCTCGAAGCTCATCGGGCCTTTGAAGTCGGCCGGCGGATCGGCCAGCATGATGAAGTAGTTGGAAAAGTCCAGGCCACCGACCACGCGCCCGACCAGCGGCATGATCAAATGATTGACGACCGAATCGACAATCTTGCCGAATGCGGCGCCGATGATGACGCCCACCGCCAGGTCGACGACATTGCCCTTGACCGCAAACTCCTTGAACTCCGTCATGAACCCCATGGGTCTCTCCTCTGTAGCAATGCCGGGATTGTGCCCGCGCTGCGGCGCGCGAAATCGGGTCGAATACGGCTTCTGTGGTGCGCATGAGGCGCGCTTCGCGTCGTCTCCAATGGTTGGAAGCGATGGCGTCCGTTAGAATCCTCGGTTGCCCCCGATCAGAAGTCTCGTTTGAGGACCCTCATGAGTGACCAGCAAGTGGACCAAGGCAAGCGCACCTGGCTCATCGCCACCGGTTGTGCCGGCGCCGTTGGCGGCGTTGCCACCGCCGTGCCCTTTGTCAGTACTTTCACGCCCTCCGAGCGCGCCAAGGCCGCCGGAGCTGCCGTTGAAGTCGATATCAGCGCCCTGAAGCCGGGTGAGAAGCTCACCGTGGAGTGGCGCGGCAAGCCGGTCTGGGTGGTGCGTCGCACGCCCGAGCAGCTGGCGGCGCTGAAGGGTCTTGACCCCCAGCTGGCCGATCCGGCCTCGGACCGCACCGCGTACCCGACGCCGGATTACGCGAAGAACGAGACGCGCGCGCGCAAGCCGGAGTATCTGGTGGTCGTGGGCATCTGCTCGCATCTGGGTTGCTCGCCCAGCGACAAGTTCCAGACCGGCGCGCAGCCCTCGCTGCCGGACGACTGGCATGGCGGCTTCCTGTGCCCCTGCCACGGCTCGACCTTCGATATGGCCGGTCGCGTCTTCAAGAACAAGCCGGCGCCCGACAACCTCGAAGTGCCGCCCCACATGTACCTGTCCGACACCAAGCTCTTGATTGGTGAAGACAAGCAAGCCTGAAGCTAAAGGACAGAGGTCAACATGGCTGAATTCAAAGAAGCTCCCGCCGGTGCTCCGATCGGCGAAAAGCTGCTGACCTGGGTGGACAACCGTTTCCCAGCATCCAAGCTCTACAAAGAGCATCTCTCCGAATACTACGCACCGAAAAACTTCAACTGGTGGTACATCTTCGGCTCGCTGGCCCTGCTGGTGCTGGTGATCCAGATCGTCACCGGCATCTTCCTGGTGATGCACTACAAGCCGGACGCGGCGCTGGCCTTCGCTTCGGTCGAGTACATCATGCGTGATGTGCCCTGGGGCTGGCTGATCCGCTATATGCACTCGACCGGCGCCTCGGCCTTCTTCGTCGTGGTTTATCTGCATATGTTCCGCGGCCTGATCTACGGCTCCTACCGCAAGCCGCGCGAGCTGGTCTGGATCTTCGGTTGCGGCATCTTCCTGTGCCTGATGGGCGAGGCCTTCATGGGCTATCTGCTGCCCTGGGGCCAAATGTCCTACTGGGGCGCGCAGGTGATCGTGAACCTGTTCGCCGCCGTGCCTTTCGTCGGTGAAGACCTGGCCCTGCTGATCCGCGGCGACTTCGTCGTCAGCGATGCGACGCTGAACCGCTTCTTCAGCTTCCACGTCATCGCGATCCCGCTGGTGTTGCTGGGCCTGGTGGTGGCGCACATCATCGCGCTGCACGAGGTCGGCTCGAACAACCCGGACGGCGTCGAGATCAAGGCCAAGAAGGATGCGTCCGGCAAGCCGCTGGACGGCATCGCCTTCCATCCCTACTACACGGTGCACGACATCTTCGGCGTCGGCCTGTTCCTGATGGTGTTCACAGCCATCATCTTCTTTGCCCCGGAGATGGGTGGCTACTTCCTGGAGTACAACAACTTCATCCCGGCCGACCCGCTGAAGACGCCGGCGCACATCGCCCCGGTCTGGTACTTCACGCCCTACTACTCGATGCTGCGCGCCACCACTGACCCGATGGTCAACGTGCTGGTGGGTCTGGTCGGCGCGGCGGTGGTGCTGGCCTGGCTGAAGAGCGGTTTCTCGACCAAGGGCAAGATTGCCGCCACCGTGGTGGCCCTGGTCGCGATGGCTTTGCTGAAGACCTTCGACGCCAAGTTCTGGGGCGTGGTCGTGATGGGTGGTGCGGTCGTGATCCTGTTCTTCCTGCCCTGGCTGGATCACAGCCCGGTCAAGTCGATCCGCTATCGCCCCGACTGGCACAAGTATGTGTACGCCGTGTTTGTCGTGTTCTTCCTGGTGCTGGGCTATCTGGGCATCAAGCCGCCCAGCGATATCGGTACCTTGATCGCGCAGATCGGCACGCTGTTCTATTTCGGCTTCTTCCTGCTGATGCCTTGGTGGAGCAAGCTGGGCACGCCCAAGCCCGTGCCTGACCGTGTGACCTTCCACGCCCACTGAGCATCGGAGTTCCAAGAATGAAAAAATTCATTGCTACGCTGCTGACCTCGCTGGCGCTGAGCGCCGGGCTGGTGTCGGGCGCCTCGGCCGCCGGCGGCGGCATCGAGTGGGACAAGTTCCCCAAGGAGAAGATGACGGACATGGCCGCGCTGCAAAACGGCGCCAAGCTCTTCGTCAACTACTGCCTGAACTGCCACTCGGCTGCCTTCATGCGCTACAACCGGCTGGCCGACATCGGCCTGAGCGAGGCGCAGATCAAGAGCAATCTGATGTTCGCCAGCGACAAGGTCGGCGACACGATGAAGATCTCGCTGGACCCCAAGCAGGCCAAGGACTTCTTCGGTGCCACGCCGCCGGACCTGACCGTGATCGCGCGCTCGCGTGCGGCTGCGGGCCAGGGCTCGGGTGCGGACTATCTGTACACCTATCTGCGCACCTACTACCGCGACGACACCAAGGCCACCGGCTGGAACAATATGGCCTTCCCCAGCGTGGCCATGCCGCATGTGCTGTGGGAGTTGCAGGGCCAGCGCGCCGCCAAGTTCGCCGACGAACCCGATCCGCATGACGCCAGCAAGACCGTCCATGTGTTCAAGGGCTATGAGCAGTTGACCCCGGGCACCCTGACGCCGCAGCAGTTCGACGAGGCGATGGCCGATCTGGTCGCCTATCTGCAGTGGATGGGCGAGCCGGCTCAGGCCCAGCGCTTCCGTCTGGGTGTGCTGGTGCTGCTGTTCCTCAGCGTGTTCACGCTGTTCGCCTGGCGTCTGAACGCGTCTTACTGGAAAGACGTGAAGTAGGCCTTGCGGGCCCGGCTTGGCCGGGCCTGAGTTGACCGCAGTGGGGCGCCTCGGCCTCCACTGCGTTTGCATTTTGTGCGGTGCTCGTCCAGCATGAGCCCGTGAATCACCCACCGACCTTCTCGGGAGCCTGCCGCCATGATGGTGCTTTATTCTGGAACTACCTGCCCTTATTCGCACCGCTGCCGCTTCGTGCTGTTCGAGAAGGGCATGGACTTCGAAATCCGTGATGTGGACTTGTTCGCCAAGCCCGAAGACATCGCGCTGATGAATCCCTACAACGAGGTGCCCATCCTCGTCGAGCGCGACCTGATCCTTTATGAGTCGCACATCATCAATGAGTACATCGATGAGCGCTTCCCGCATCCGCAGCTGATGCCCGGCGACCCGGTGGCCCGCGCCCGCGTGCGCCGGTTCCTGCTCAATTTCGAGAAGGAGCTGTTCGCCCACGTCAATGTGCTGGAAGGCCGCTCGCAAGCCGTCAAGGCGACCGACAAGCAGCTGGAAAAGGCCCGCGCCCAGATCCGCGACCGCCTGACCCAGCTCGCGCCCATCTTCCTGAAGAACAAGTACATGCTGGGCGACGACTTCTCGATGCTCGACGTGGCCATCGCGCCGCTGCTGTGGCGCCTGGACTACTACGGCATCGACATGTCGAAGAACGCCTTGCCGCTGCTGAAGTATGCCGAGCGCATCTTCTCGCGCCCGGCCTATATCGAGGCGCTGACGCCGTCCGAGAAGGTGATGCGCAAGTAAACTGCGACCCCATGGATCAAAGCTCCGATGGCGGCACGGCCGCCAGCACCTCGACCCGGCCGTACCTGATACGGGCCCTGCACGACTGGTGCACCGACAACGGCTTCACGCCCTATATCGCGGTGCATGTAGATCGTTTCGTGCAGGTCCCGAACGAGTACGTCAGCAATAACGAAATCGTGCTGAACGTCGGTTTCGACGCGACCAGCGGGCTGGAGCTCGGCAACGAGTTCATCCAGTTCAAGGCCCGCTTCGGCGGCGTGGCGCGCGAGATCGTCGTGCCGGTCGATCATGTGGTGGCGATCTATGCACGCGAGAACGGCCAGGGCATGGCCTTTCCCGCGCCCAGCGCCGATGCGCCGAGCGCGCCTTTGAGCCTGGCCGGTAGCGCCTCGCCTGTGGCTGCAGGAACTAGCCCGCCGGTGCGCCCGCCCGCGCGTGGCCTGCGCCTGGCCCCCGGCCCGGCCGAGCCGCAGGATCAGCCCAAGGCGGCCGATCCGGTCACCGAGCCCGGCCCGGATGATTCCGGTGGCCCGGCCGCCGGTGGCGGTCGCCCGGCGCTCAAACGCGTCAAATAGTTGTTGCGGGCCGAGGTAGGGCTGGTTTTTTGCCCCTACAATGCGCCCTCGCATCAAGCCAGTGCCGGCTTAGCTCAGTTGGTAGAGCAACCGCCTTGTAAGCGGTAGGTCATCAGTTCGAATCCGATAGCCGGCACCATTGCGCCCAACAGCATCCTCAGCCGGGCTGCATCACCTTGATGCGCAGCTTGGCGGCGGGGATGCCTTGTTCGGCCAGCAGCTCCAGCAGCCGCGGCTGCAACTGCCTCAGCTTAGCCGCCACGGCGGCATTCGAGGCCAGCAGCGTCCACCCCTCCTCATCGATAGGCCCCGGCTTCACGAAGCGCGTCAGTGCGCCCGGCAGCGCGACGCTGACGATGGCCATGCGCCGGTTCGATTCCTGCAGCAGCAGACCCAGCCGCGCCAGCCCCGTATGACCGTTCATCGCCTGCTCGATCGGCATCGGCTCGGGCACCGAGGGGCCGCCGTGCTTGGCGGCGCGGCGCGGGCGATAAGGGCTCAGAGGGCGCGTCGTCGTGGACATGGCCTCAGTGTAGTCCCGCAGCCTGGCCGGCCCGGGCGTGCGGGGTGCCGATGCTAAACTCGGCGGGTTTTTCTGCAGGCCGAGGCCGGCACCCGGCTTGCAAGCCGGCGCGACGCCCTCAGCTGTAGAAACCGTCGAACAAGCAAGAACAGAACTCCACGGGCTGATTGCCGCGCCCGTCGTTGCCCCCGAGCGGGCACGCCAGCGGCTCAGACCTGGTCCGCCTACCTTCAAGTCCAAGACAGACACGCTGCATGTTGCCCAAGCTTCTTACCCAGATTTTCGGTAGCCGCAATGAGCGCCTGCTCAAGCAATACCGCCGCGTCGTGCAGCAGATCAATGCGCTGGAACCCAAGTTCGAAGCGCTCAGTGACGCTGAGTTGCGCGCCCAGACCGAGGCATTCAAGCAGCGTGTGGCCGGCGGCGAGAGCCTGGACGCGATCCTGCCCGAGGCCTTTGCCGTGGTGCGCGAAGGCGGCAAGCGCGCGCTGAAGATGCGCCATTTCGATGTGCAGCTGATCGGCGGCATGGTGCTGCATGCCGGCAAGGTGGCCGAAATGCGCACCGGCGAGGGCAAGACCTTGATGGCCACGCTGCCGGTCTATCTGAATGCGCTGACCGGCAAGGGCGTGCATCTGGTGACGGTCAATGACTATCTGGCCCGGCGCGATGCCGAGTGGATGGCCAAGCTCTACAACTTCCTGGGCCTGACGGTGGGCATCAACCTGCCGAACATGCCGCGCGAGGAAAAGCAGGCCGCCTACCGCGCCGACGTCACCTACGGCACCAATAACGAGTACGGCTTCGACTATCTGCGCGACAACATGGTCTACGAGACGGCCGACCGCGTGCAGCGCGGCACCGCGTATGCCATCGTCGACGAGGTCGACTCGATCCTGATCGACGAAGCCCGCACGCCGCTGATCATCTCCGGCCAGGCCGACGACCAGACCGATGTCTATCTGGCGATCAACAAGGTCGCGCCGCTGATGAAGAAGCAGATCGGCGAGCTCGATCTGCGCACTGGTGAGGGCGTGGTCGAGCCCGGCGACTTCACGGTCGACGAGAAATCGCACCAGATCTATCTGACCGAAGACGGCCACGAGAACGCCGAGAAGTACCTGAGCCAGGCCGGTCTGCTGGCCGAGGGCGCGAGCCTGTACGACTCCGCCAATATCACGCTGATGCACCATCTGTACGCCTCGTTGCGCGCACACCATGTGTATCACCGCGACCAGCATTACGTGGTGCAGAACGGCGAGGTCATCATCGTTGACGAGTTCACCGGCCGGCTGATGAGCGGCCGGCGCTGGAGCGACGGCCTGCACCAGGCCGTCGAGGCCAAGGAAGGCGTGGCGATCCAGAGCGAGAACCAGACGCTGGCCTCGATCACCTTCCAGAACTATTTCCGCATGTACGGCAAGCTCGCCGGCATGACCGGCACGGCCGATACCGAGGCCTATGAGTTCCAGGAGATCTACGGCCTGGAGACCGTGGTGATCCCGCCGAACCGTCCCACGATCCGCAAGGACGAGCTGGACCTGGTCTACAAGACCACCAAGGAAAAGTTCGACGCCGTCACCCAGGACATCCGCGACTGCCACGAGCGTGGTCAGCCGGTGCTGGTCGGCACGACCTCGATCGAGAACTCGGAGCTGATCTCCAGCCTCCTGACCAAGGCCAAGCTCCCGCACCAGGTGCTCAATGCCAAGCAGCACGCCAAGGAGGCCGAGATCGTGGCCCAGGCCGGCCGTCCCGGTGTGATCACGATCGCGACCAATATGGCCGGCCGCGGCACCGACATCGTGCTGGGCGGCAATGTCGAGAAGCAGGTGCAGTTCATCGAGGCCGATGCGGCGATCCCTGAGGCCGAGAAGGCCGCGCGCATCCAGAAGCTCAAGGACGAGTGGGCCGGCCTGCACGAGCAGGTCAAGGCCGCCGGCGGCCTGCGCATCATCGCGACCGAGCGCCACGAGAGCCGCCGTATCGACAACCAGCTGCGCGGCCGGTCGGGCCGCCAGGGCGACCCGGGCTCCTCACGCTTCTATCTGTCGCTGGACGACCAGCTGATGCGCATCTTCGCGGGCGACCGCGTGCGCGCCATCATGGACAGGCTGAAGATGCCCGAGGGCGAGGCCATCGAGGCCGGCATCGTGACCCGTTCGATCGAGGGCGCGCAGCGCAAGGTCGAGGCGCGCAACTTCGATGTGCGCAAGCAACTGCTCGAATACGACGATGTGTCGAACGACCAGCGCAAGGTGATCTACCAGCAGCGCAACGACATCCTCGAGGCCGACTCCCTGGTGGCCCAGATCGGCAATCTGCGCGCCAGCACGCTGGAAGACGTGGTGCGGACCTATGTGCCGGCCGAGAGCCTGGAAGAGCAGTGGGACCTGGCCGGGCTGGAGCGGGTGCTGAAGAGCGAGTGGCAGCTCGATGTGGGCCTGGCCGCCGAGGTCGAGAAGAGCGACTCCATCACCGATGAGGACATCCTCGCCAAGGTGGTGGCTGCCGGCGACGCGCTGTTCGCCGACAAGCTCGAGCGCGTCGGCGTCGAGCAGTTCTCGCCTTTCATGCGCATGGTGCTGCTGCAAAGCATAGACCAGCACTGGCGCGAGCATCTGGCCGCGCTGGACTATCTGCGCCAGGGCATCCATCTGCGCGGCTATGCGCAGAAGAACCCCAAGCAGGAGTACAAGCGCGAGGCCTTCGAGCTGTTCTCCCAGCTGCTGGATGTGGTCAAGATGGAAGTGACCCGCACGCTGCTGAATGTGCGCATCCAGTCGCAGGAAGAGGTGGCCCGCGCCGCCGAGGCCATCGAGGAACGCGCCGAGCACATCAGCAACGTCACCTACACCCATCCCAACGAGGACGGTTCGGTATCGCAGGACGCGGCAGCGCCGGCCGGCTCGCCCTACGCCCATGTCGGTCGCAACGATCCCTGCCCCTGCGGCAGCGGCAAGAAGTACAAGGCCTGCCACGGCAAGCTGAATTGAACTGAGGCGGCGGCCTCGCCTCCCCATCACAAAGGGCTCTTTCGGGAGCCCTTTGCCGTTCAAGCTCCCTACAATCCGCGCCATCCGTCCTTTCGTGCCCGCGAGACCTTCATGCCCGTCAATCTGAACGCCCCCGACCCTGCCTCTCTTCACCCCGTGCCCGGCGTGCGCCTGGGCGTGACCATGGCCGGTGTGCGCAAGGCCAACCGCCGCGATCTGAGCGTGATCGCGCTGGACGAGGGCGCGTCGGTGGCCGGCGTGTTCACGAAGAACCGCTTCTGCGCGGCGCCGGTGCAGATCTGCCGCGAGCATCTGGACGGCGGCCAGGGCATCCGTGCGATCCTGGTCAACACCGGCAATGCCAATGCCGGCACCGGCGAGGATGGCCTGGCCCGTGCCCGCTCGACCTGTGCGGCGCTGGCCGGCCTGATGGGCGTGCAAGCGAGTCAGATCCTGCCGTTCTCGACCGGCGTCATCATGGAAACCCTGCCGGCCGACCGCATCATCGCCGGTCTGCCGGCGGCCCTGGCCGCCTTGCGCGCCGATGCCTGGGACGAGGCGGCCGCCGGCATCATGACCACCGACACCCTGCCCAAGGCCGCCTCGCGCCAGGTGCAGATCGGCGGGCAGACCGTCACCATCACCGGCATCTCCAAAGGCGCCGGCATGATCCGCCCCAATATGGCGACCATGCTGGGCTATGTGGCCACCGATGCCAATATCCAGCCCGAGCTGCTGCAAAGCCTGGTGACCGAGGCGGCCGATGCCAGCTTCAACCGCATCACCATCGACGGCGACACCTCGACCAATGACAGCTTCGTGCTGATCGCCACCCACAAGGCCGCTCACGCCCGCATCGAGTCGCTGAGCAGCCCCGAGGGCCAGGTCTTGCGAGCGGCGGTGATCGCGGTTTCGCAGCAGCTGGCCCAGGCCATCGTGTGCGACGGCGAGGGCGCGACCAAGTTCATCAGCGTCGTCATCGAGGGCGGCCGCGACGAGGCCGAGTGCAAGCTGGCGGCCTATGCCATCGCGCATTCGCCGCTGGTCAAGACCGCCTTCTTCGCCAGCGACCCGACCCTGGGCCGCATCCTGGCGGCGGTCGGCTATGCCGGCATCGCCGATCTGGACCAGACCCTGATCGAGATGCATCTGGACGATGTGCATGTGGTCACCAAGGGCGGCCGCCACCCCGACTACCGCGAGGAGGACGGCCAGCGCGTGATGAAGCAAAGCGAGATCACCGTGCGCGTGAACCTGCATCGCGGCCCAGCCCAGACCACGGTCTGGACCTGCGACCTGAGCCACGACTACGTCAGCATCAACGCCGACTATCGCTCCTGAGTTGCAGCCGGCCAATCCAATCTAGAATGCGAACAATTCGTATTTGATTGGGTGCATCGCGCCCGCACAAGGGGAAACGCGTGCTTGCCGAGCCGGCTCATCATCAGCAGCAGATGCATGCGCTCTACAGCGAGCACCAGGCCTGGCTGCTCGGCTGGCTGCGCCGCAAGCTGGGCTGTGCCCACCAGGCAGCCGATGTGGTGCAGGACACGTTCCTGCGCATCCTGACCTCGCGCGACGCGCTGGGCGCGATGCGCGAGCCGCGTGCCTATCTGAGCGCCACGGCCCAGCGCCTGCTGGTCGACCAGGCGCGGCGCGGCCTGATCGAGCAGGCCTATCTGGAGGAGTTGGCGCGCGCGGTGGCGCAGCACCCGGCCTGCCACGCCTCGCCCGAGCAGACCCTGGCGGCGGTGCAGGCCCTGGCCCAGATCAGCGCGCTGCTCGAGCGCGTCTCGGCCCGCGCCCGCGAGGCCTTTCTGCGCCATTACCTCGACGGCCAGACCCATGCCGAGATTGCCCATGCCCTGGGGGTCTCGACCCGGATGGTGCAGAAATACCTGGTCCAGGTGCTGCTGCAATGCCGCGCGCTGGACCTGGCCCCGTGATGCGGACCGAGCGGGAGGCGCTGGCGGCCCAGGCCGCCGACTGGCTGGTGCGGCTGAGCGCCGACGACGCGGCCGAGCGCCAGCAGGCCGCCAGCGGTTTCGAGCGCTGGAAGCAGCAGGACCCGCGCCATGCCGAGGCCGCTGCCGCGATGGAGGGCCTGCTGGGCACGATGCAGGGCTTGCGCGAGGCCAGCG